>JAZRVB010000120.1:0-23414 GCA_045598885.1 Bacteroidales bacterium | reverse complement strand
TGGGAGCGCCGACTTACGATACGATAATTAGAGTTGTTAAACGGAAAGTGTCTATCCTCTAAGGGAGACTGCAAGGAACCGCCACGTGCGGAACCGCATGCGTGGTGGTGTGGGAGGTCGGTAAATGTGAAAGTAGGAGGCGAATGCCTTTTATGATTAGCATTTACCTCCTACCCGATTCTCATTTCGGTATCAACAATTACCGAGTCTTGGTGCCCATCTTTTTAGATATGTACTCTTCGATCGTCTCCTGCACCCGCTGAGGCTTCAATCCCCAGCGCGGCGCAAGTACCATGTGCGGTGGGGCAGAGGCTGCGAAGCGTTCGAAGGTGATGCCGGGGCGAAGGCGGTGTACGAAACGGGCGATGAGCTCTGCGTATGCTTCGGCTGAGAGAGAAAGGAAACGGTCGGGATGCAGCTTCCATTCTTCGGCCATCGGGGTACCTTGCATGATCTGGAGCTGGTGCAGTTTGAGGGTGGTGATGGGTAGGGCAGAGAGAATGTCGGCTTCTTGCAGGATATCTTCCTCAGTTTCTCCGGGGAGGCCAATGATGAGGTGCACACCTACGGCAATGCCACGCGCTGCAGTGAGACGGATGGCTTGCTCTGCACAGGCAAAATCATGACCACGGTTGACGTGCTGCAAGGTCTTATCGTAGCAAGATTCTACGCCATATTCCACCATCACCGAATGCGAACGATTGATATCGGACAACAGATCAAGAATCTCCTCATTGATACAATCAGGACGAGTGGCGATGACCAATCCCACCACATCGTCGGAAGAAAGAGCCTCTGAATATCTCTGTCGTAATGTCTCGATCGGTGCGTAAGTGCCTGAGAAAGATTGAAAATAAGCCAGATATTTCACCTCCCCACGATACTTCTCGGCAAAGAATCGCTTGCCGGCTTCTATCTGCTCTGTGATGCTAGCGTGTGTACGGCAATAGGACGGGGCGAAGGCTTCGGGATTGCAGAATGTGCAACCGCCGAGGCTTTTCGACCCGTCACGATTCGGACAGGTAAAGCCGCCGTCTATGGGGATGCGCTGTAATCTCATGCCACAGAATCAGCATTTGCTCAATGCTCGGCCGATGGCATCTGCCCATCCATCCTTCATCTGCTGCACACGCTGCTGGTCGGTGGTAGGTTCAAAGACACGGTCGATGGCCCATTGTCTCTTGATCTCGTCAATATCCTTCCAGAAGCCCACTGCGAGGCCTGCCAGATAGGCGGCACCCTTTGCCGTGGTCTCCACGATGGTCGGACGCACAACCTTCGTGCCAAGCACATCGGCCTGTACTTGAAGCAGATAGTTGTCGCGACTCGCACCACCATCCACCTTCAGATCTCCAAGGTCGATACCCGCATCCTTGCGCATCGCATTGACGATGTCCATCGTCTGGAAGGCGATTCCTTCGTCCGTGGCACGGGCAATGTGTCCGAGCGTCGTACCACGAGTAAGCCCCGTGATCGTACCCTTAGCATTCGGATCCCAGTAAGGAGCTCCGAGGCCTGTGAGTGCTGGCACGAAATAGACGCCACCGTTGTCTTCCACGCTGAGTGCGAGCGCCTCAATGTCCCTGGATTTCTTGATGATTCCCAATCCGTCGCGCAACCACTGCACCACACTACCTCCCACGAAGATCGATCCTTCGAGCGCGTAGGTCACCTTGTCACCGATCTTCCAGGCGATGGTCGTCAAGAGGCGGTTCTGTGAATAGATGGCCTTGTCGCCCGTATTCATCAGCAGGAAACATCCTGTGCCATAGGTGTTTTTGACCGATCCTGCCTCGGTGCACATCTGTCCGAAGAGAGCGGCCTGCTGGTCGCCGGCAATACCTGCTATTGGAATCTGGCAACGGACGATCGATGTATCAGTATATCCATAGACCTCGCTCGACGCGTGTACTTCTGGCATCATGCTGCGGGGGATGTCGAAGAGCGAGAGCAGTTCGTCGTCCCAATCCAGCGTGTGTATATTATAAAGGAGAGTGCGACAGGCGTTCGAAACGTCGGTCACATGCTTCCGTCCTTTGGTCAGGTTCCAGATCAGCCAGGTATCTACAGTTCCGAAGCGCAGCATGCCTGCCTCGGCCTTCTCGCGAGCGCCTTCCACATGGTCAAGGATCCAGCGGATCTTCGATGCACTGAAGTATGGATTGAGGATGAGGCCCGTCTTCTCGCGTATCTTCTGTTCCTGCTGCATGAGCCCTGATTCGCTGCAGAAAGCCGCCGTACGGCCATCCTGCCACACGATGGCATTGTAGACAGGATCTCCCGTCTCAGTGTCCCACACAATGGTCGTCTCACGTTGGTTGGTGATACCTACAGCCGCCACGTCATCGGTACTGATATTGCCCTGCACCAGAGCTTCGATGATGGTCGATGCCTGCGAAGACCAGATCTCGCGTGGATTGTGCTCCACCCATCCCGGTTGCGGAAAGATTTGCGTAAACTCTTTCTGAGCCACCGATGCGATGTTTCCATCATGGTCGAATACGATTGTGCGTGAGCTGGTCGTTCCCTGATCCAGTGCTACGATATACTTTTTCATAGATTTTGTGTCGTTTTTTAAGGTTGCTAAGGGATGATATTATGCGGCAAATATAATCATTTTTCTCTAATGCCGGTATTTTATCTGCTTATATCGCACATTTTTTTGCCGAATTGATCGAAAGAATCAAAATTCTCGCTATCTTTGCACAAAATTAGTAGTTACATTTTATCAATACAGAATACTATGAATTTCTATTTTCTCGAATTCCTTGGCACCCTGTTTCTCATCCTTATCGGAGAGGGTGTCAATGCCGCCGCCTCGCTTGAGAAGTGCAAAGCGAAAGGCGCAGGTTGGGTCTTTATCACCCTTGGCTGGGGTCTTGCTGTGATGGTCGGAGCACTTGTCTCGTCTCCATCCGGAGCACACCTTAATCCAGCACTCACCGTAGGCCTCGCCCTGGCTGGCAATTTTGACTGGTCACTGGTTCCTGGCTACATCCTTTCTCAGATGCTTGGAGGTTTCTGCGGAGCTGTCCTTGTCTGGCTTTTCTATCGCGATCATTTCGCAGCTACCGAAGACCCCGACACAAAACTTGGTGTCTTCTGCACAGCGCCTGCCATCCCGAATAAGTGGAACAACCTCTTCTGCGAGATCGTCGCCACCTTCGTCCTCGTCTTCAGCGTGTTCTGCATCCCTGTCAATTTCGGCGGCGAGACAGGCCTCGTACCTATCACCTACGTCATCGTTGCCATCGGCATGGGCCTCGGCTCTACCACCGGCTACGCGCTCAATGCCGCTCGTGACATCGCTCCACGCTTTGCACACACA
The DNA here is from genome assembly GCA_045598885.1 of Bacteroidales bacterium. GTDB lineage: Bacteria > Bacteroidota > Bacteroidia > Bacteroidales > UBA3663 > Liminaster. Next base: position 20,086 of record JAZRVB010000120.1, on the reverse strand, counting down.
ATACTTCCGATTCCGAACAAAGGTTCTTCCCATTGGGAATATGCCTGGATCCCGCTGTGTGGTCCTTTCATCGGAGCTGCGCTTGCTGCACTTCTCTGGATTGCGATGGCGTAAGAGCAGTGACGCCAGCTCAGTAACATATTAGTATTATAGGTTTACATTCCACTCCGCCGCATCATTGCCATGCACCGTGCGGATCTCCACCTTGTTAACTCCTGGTTGTAGTTCAATGTTTTTCCACTCAACCGTCTGGTAGCTATCTGTTTTCTGTGTGCCGATGAGCTTGCCGTTAATATAAAGCTTGACTGATGGTGCGGTTGTGAAAGCAATGATGTCGGTGATGCGCTCCTTGCGGTCGGTGTAATCCTTCGAGCAGAGGTGCACGGTCTTCTCCTGCTTGTTCCAGTTGGCTTTGAAGAGATAGAATGCGTCCTTCTTTTTCTTGCGGTCGAAGGAGATGAGACCCTTGTCATTGAGGTTATTAGTGTCACCTTCTCGACGCATGGCCGAACTGAAGTCGAACAGATTCCAGACGAATGAACCCCAGAGGTAGTCACGCTCGGCTATCATGCGGATGTGAGCTCGGTGGTAGTTGGTCTGCTTCTCCATCGGGTGCCAACGGCTGCGAGCACCGGCACGCTTGTCCTCCTCGTCATTGAACTGGCTAATATGCTGGCTGAAAGCAGCGCCTGCACCGTATTCGCTCAGACAGATCTTCGTCTGTGGATGTTCGGCATGCCACTGGTCGAAGAACTCGGTGAACTGATCGACGGTAGCATCGTACCAGCCGAAGTACTTATTCCACCCCAACAGGTCGGTGATGAAATTGAATTCACCTTCCCAGCAGGTGGCCGAGGTGGTGAAGCGGTTTGGATCGAGCTCATGAGCGATGTTATTGAGCTCCGATGAGATGGCCATGTGATCGCCCGGAACCTCGTTGAAGATGCCCCAGCAGAAGATCGATGGATGGTTGTAGTTCTGGATGATCATCTCGCGCAACTGCAGACGCAGGTTCTCATCGAGGATGTGACCCGAATAGAAGCTGATGAAAGGAATCTCCTCCCAGACGAGCAAACCGCGGCGATCGGCCTCCTCGAACATAAAATGCGCCTGAGGGTAATGTGCCAGTCGCATGGCGTTGGCGCCTATCTCTTCTACCATACTGAGGTCTTCGAGGTGGTGTTCTTTGCGAAGAGCCGAAGCAATCTCAGGGCGATCCTGATGGCGGCAGATGCCTCGCAGTTTCAGGTGCTTTCCGTTGAGGAAGAAGCCTTTATCTGCATCGATGCTGAAATATCGAAAACCGGTCTTTTCCTCCACACGGTCAATCTCCTTGCCATTGCGGTAAAGAGTTGTGACCATGGTGTAGAGATAAGGATCGGTTTTGCCGTCCCATAGATGCGGATGGTCGAGGGTGAGATTGAGCGTTGCCTGATCATTATAAATGGTAGTGGTGCGCTGAGTAGCCACCGTGTTCCCATTTGCATCGAGCAACTCAAACTTCACCTCACAATCATTGTAGCCACCACATTGGCTGAGCAGATGCACCTCGGCTTGGAGATCGGCCTGCTGCTCGGTGACGCGCTTCTGGTGGAGCAATACACCTTCCGAACCATAATAGAGTGGCGAGATGCAGACATCGTCCGTGATTTCGAGCCACACGTCACGATAGAGGCCACCAGGGACATTGAAATCACCCGACTGGGTAGCAACGCTGAAATCATGCGCATTGTTGCAGGTCACGGTGATGTAGTTCTCTTTACCATAAGCCAGATAATCAGTGAGTTCGACGGCAAAAGCATTATATGTGCCTTTGTGCTGGAAGATGTCTGTGAAGTTGACCTGCACGTCGGCCACCTGAGCTGCCCCTTCGAACTTGACGAAGATACGCTTGCCTTTCCACTCCTCAGGAATCATCATACGTTTGGTGTACGAACCCTCGCCACGGTAGTAGCCGTCATCGTTCATCAGATCGCTGGCATTGAACGAGTGTGGCAAATCGACGATAGCTTCGCCTTTTGGTACATAAACATTCGGATAGACACCCCACGGGATCATGACGCCACGGGTGTATTCCCAACCCTGATTGAATGAGGTTACCTCTCGCGCCTGTACATTATATATATTGGTTAGCGCCAAGAGAGCAAGAGCGGAAAGAGAAGGAAGTATTTTCATGTGTAAAGAGTATTGTAGTTATTGTGTTTATTTTGCCTTGCAGTAGATAGAAGACGCTGCAAAGATACGCAGATTTCTCATTCTATCCAAATCTTTTGATGCGAATTGTTTCAAGAATATGTTTTTTTAGTTTATAATGTAAACCAATTTAGTTTATTTTGTAAACCTAAAGTTTCAAAAGCAGGGGATTTAAGCTCGTTTTCAGGTATTCTGCAATAATTTTTCGGAAAATTATTTGGTTTATTTTGTAAACTAATCTATCTTTGCAGTGACCAAAGACAAGAAAAAGAGTAGTCAAAGGCCAAGACGCAAGCAGCGGAAGTCGACAGCGCTGCTTCTCTTTTTCGAGAAATGGTTTACAAAAAAACTAACATGCATTATTAACCGTCCTCAAATATTAAATAATAGAAGAGGAGCAACAAAACAAGTTATGGAAGATAAGAAGATTAATGAGCAGGAGAGCTTGGAGCTCATCACTCGCATGATACAGCAGACAAAGAAGGATTCAGCCATCGGATCGGGCAATATGTTCCTGATGTGGGGATATCTGAGCGTTTTCTTTTCGCTCGCCGTGGTGGCGATGACCTATATCCGCAGAGAAGGAGGATGGGGTTGGTTGTATATCGCCATTCCAATCATTGGCTTCATCTCCGCATGCATTATGGCACGCAGGATGAAGAAGCAGAATAATGTGCCAAGTACCTATACCACAAAGAGTATCAACAGTATATGGGGATGCTTGTCTACAGTATTTGCGGCTTATGCACTTTGGTGTTTCCTTAATTGGAATGAACCTGAATGCTGGTCAGGAATGTTCTTGCTTGGCATGCTTCTTCCTGGTATCGGTACTTTCTGTACGGGTACTATTCTCAATGAGAAAATACTGAAGTGGTGTGGAATATTGGGTGTGTCAGGTGGAGTTTTATTCTTACATTATTTGTGTATCGATCAAGTAATCACCCTCAAGTGGGCAATTGTTATGGCAATCTATATGATTATCACATTGGTTATTCCTGGCCATGTACTCAACTACAAAGCCAAGAAGGCCAATAAAGAACTGCAGGTATGATGACCGAACTTGATCCTCTATTGCATAGCCAGTTACGATTGGCAATCATGTCGATACTCCTGAGTGTCGATGAGGCGGATTTTGTCTATCTAAAAGAGAAGACGGAGGCGACGGCAGGTAATCTCAGCATCCAGCTCGATAAGCTCTCTGCGGCCGAATATATCAGCGTCACGAAGACACAGGAAGGTAGTCGCCCACGAACGATCTGCCGCATTACAGATATAGGGCGAGATGCTATGAATAAGTACGTTGAGGCGTTGCGCAGCTATTTGGCAGGCCTATAATGCTGATTCCTCGGATTGAAAATAGCAATCCGAGGGATTTTTATGTTTTAATCATTGCAAAAACAAGAATTATTCATTATCTTTGCACCGCAAAACAAACTAAAAGAATGAAGAAATTACTATTTACCCTTGCTTCCGCCTTGCTCCTGACTACCTCTTGCCAGCAGGGTGCGAGCGAACAGAACACATCGAACGAAGTTATGGAAACCAAGACAGAAACCGCAGAAATCATGCGCGCCAAGCAGTGGCAGAAGATCGAGCCACGAGATATCGAGGGCAACGCCTTCAAGATGTTCCATGAGGAATGGTTTGAGGTGGCTGCAGGAAAGCCAGGCGACATGAATCTCATGACCATCGCGTGGGGTACTTTCGGTATGCTCTGGAATAAACCTGTCGTAACTGTCTATGTCTCAACGAGCCGCTACACCTACGAGTTCATGGAGAAGAACGACTACTTTACCGTCACCCATTTCCCAGCTTCGATGCGCGACAAGTTGCAGTACCTCGGCACCGCCTCTGGTCGTGATGAAGACAAGGTGGCAGGCGCTGGCTTGACCACAGAATTCACCGATCTTGGCAATCCGATCTTTGCTGAGGCCGATCTGGCCATCGAGTGCAAGAAGATCTATGCAGAGCAGTTCAAGAACGATCTGATGCAGCTGGAACAGCGTCAGTGGTACGATGAGCGAGGCCTCGGCATCCACGTGGCTTACGTTGGCGAGATTGTCAACGTCTGGAAGAAATAAGCAATTCGTAGCGAAGGGGACACCATGAGCGTAGATCTGTTCAAATATCAGCAGTTTACCATCTGTCAGGAGCACGCCGCCATGAAGGTGGGTACAGACAGCGATTTGCTCGGTACGTTAGGCGAGGGTGGTCGTCGCATCCTCGACATCGGTACTGGCACAGGTGTCTTGTCGCTGATGTTTGCGCAACGCTATCCGGAGGCGCAGATTACGGCGGTGGAGATCGATGATAACGCGGTGATTGATGCTCAACGTAATTTCTCTGAGTCAAAGTTTGCTGACCGCATCACGCTGCATCACAGCTCTTTTCAGGACTTTTTGCAATCTCCTCCGTCTCCACTCTTTGACAGCGTGATCTGCAATCCTCCCTACTTCGACAAGAGCCTTGAGTGTCCCGATCAGGGTAGGAGCAGAGCGCGTCATTCGTCGAGCCTTCCTTTCGATGTATTAGCCAAAGGTGCGTATGAATTATTAGTGGATGGTGGCGTCTTCTCCGTCTGCATTCCTCCTGAGGTGCTCGATGCATTCTCTGCCGAATGTGCATTTGCCGGCTTTGCCTTGAAAGACAGCTATCAGGTGAAATCCTTGCCACACAAAGCTCCGAAGCGATACGTGCTGGTGCATCAGAAAGGAAAAGTCCCACAGACACAGACCTATACTCATTGCATGAGGAATGAAGATCATTCGCGATCCGAATGGTATAAGGAGCTGATGAAGGATTTCCTGGTCCTGAAGAATAATGCATGATACTTTACGAATCCTCAAATCTTGATAATCAATACTATGACAAAGATTATTCTTATTTATCTTGCTCTTGTCAATATCGTTGCCTTCGTGATGTATGGCATTGACAAATATAAGGCTAAGAAAGCAAAGTGGAGAATCCCAGAAGCAACGCTGCTCATGGTGGCCGCCATCGGAGGATCGATCGGTGCATGGGCAGGCATGCAGGTGTGGCATCATAAGACGCTACATAAGAAGTTCCGCTTCGGTGTCCCTGCCATCTTGATCTTACAGATCGCTTTGGCAGTGTATGTCTTCGTAAAACTTTCGGAGCTATAAGCATTAATCTTATGAAATATCCATTATGAAACATCTAATTCAAGTCTCAATTCTTTCTGGCATGTCTTTATTAGCTTCTTGCCAGCAACCAACAAACATAGTCAAAGGCAACCTCGTCCTAAGCGACGAAGAAACCTACGGCTACCTCAACTGCCACATGTCCGACCGCGGACAGTGGCCGGCCTACGCACTCTCGCAGGACGGTCTGCACTTCCATGATCTCCTGTGTGGCGACTCCATCTTCTCTGCAACCGAAATGGCTGGTATCGAGGGTGGTACGCGCGACGCTTACCTCTGTCGAAAGCATGACAACAGCGGTTACCTGATGGTGACTACCGACATGAATAACAGCGCCACAGAGCGCCTCGGCAAGCAGAGCGAGTGGCAGAACTACGGCATCGACCTGCTTACCAGCACCGATCTCATCCACTGGCAGAGCACCACCATCGACTTCCGTCAGTGGCAGCCGAGCGTGGTGCGAGTATGGGCGCCTCAGGTCATCTGGGACGATGAATATCAGTGGGAAGATGGTCGAAAGGGTGGCTACATGATCTATTACTCGATGCTCGACCCAGAGCGCGAGAACTACGACCGCATGTATTACAGTCATGCAGATGCTGACTTTACCTCCATCACTCAGCCGCAGCTCCTTTTCGACTGGGGTTACGCCACCATCGATGCAGACATTAACTGGGTGGATGCCGACCAGCGCTACCACATGATGATCAAGAAGGAGGGAGGCACCGCGGGTATTTTCACCACCTTAGCTGAGAACCTGACAGGACCATGGCCAGAGCCAGATGCCTCGAACTATGTTGATTTCGAAGGTAATAAGAGTTGCGAAGGCGCTTCGGCCTTCCAGCTCAAGGGTGGCCAGTGGCAGATTGGTTACATCGAATATTCCAGCAATCCTCGACGCTACCGTCTGTGCGATGCTGACAGCGTGCTGAGCAGCTTCTCCAATCCGAAGGACATCGAGGGCATCTATGGTCCTCAGCATGGTTCGTTCCTCCGCGTCACACAAGAGGAATATGAACGCCTGCAGGCATGGAGCGACGCGCAGGAATCGGAGCATCTTGCCCCTTCGGTCAATAACCCTGTCTTCCCAGGTTTGTATGCCGATCCTGAAGTGCTATATAGCCAGCAGACAGGCAAATACTACATTTATCCTACCACCGACGGCGCTTTCGGTTGGCACAATTTCGACTTCCATTGCTTCTCGTCGAGCGATCTGAAAACGTGGAAGGACGAAGGCGTGATCCTCGACCTGCGCAACCTCGACTGGGGTAAAGAATATGCTTGGGCACCTTGCATCATCGAGCGTCCAGAGATGCAGGATGGCAAGGTAACCGGCTATAAATACTATTATTATTTTGTAGCAAATAAGGCGGTAGGCGTGGCGGTGGCCGATCGTCCTGAAGGTCCATTCACGGACGCTCTTGGTCATCCGATGCTCACACAGGAGGAACTGAATACGCCTAATCTCGTCATCGATCCTGACGTCTTCCAGGATCCAAAGACTGGCAAGTATTACCTCTATTGGGGCAACTCTTATCTCTGGATGGCAGAGCTTAATGACGACATGATCAGCATCAAGACAGAAACCATCAAGGAGCTGATTCCGAAGGCTAACATCGGTGAGTATCATTATCTGGAAGGAACGTATGTCTTTGAGCGCAAGGGTCTTTATTACTTTATGTGGTCAGAGAATATTACTCGTTCGGCTCGTTATCGCGTCCGCTATCTGATCTCAGAATCTCCAACTGAGTTCGTTCGCAATGGCAAGCCAGCCAAGGTGGAGGAGCAGATCATCCTGCAGCAGGATCCTTCACTTCAGATCTTCGGCACCGGTCACAATGCTGTCCTCAATATCCCAGGAACGGATGAGTGGTACATGGTTTATCATCGCTTCACCCGTCCGGAAGGTATCAAGATGGGATTGTCGGGCGGCTACAACCGTGAGACGTGCATTGACAAGATGGAGTTCAACGAAGATGGAACCATTAAGCCGGTCAAGGTTACTTTGTAAGTATAAAAACATAATACCATTATGAAAAAATCTCTTCTCTTTTTGTCTCTGGCCGTGCCAGCCCTTGCTATGGCTCAGCATCCCTTGCCAGAAATCAGTTACCTGCAGATCTATGACATCGAAAGCGGGACATCGAAAGTAATCAAGGAATTTCCGTTCACCGTCGAAGCTCCGAACTGGAGTCCTGACGGTAAGTGGCTGTTGCTCAACAAAGACGGCCGACTTTATCGCATGGCTCCCGATGGCTCTACTGACCTCGAAGAGATCTCTACCGGAAGCATTACGAAATGTAATAACGATCATGTGATCTCGGCCGACGGCAAGTGGATCGGCCTTAGCTCGAACAGCAATCAGCAGGCTTATAACTCCTATGTATATATAGTACCCGTAGAGGGTGGTGAGCCTCGCCAGCTGACGCCTATCGGTCCAAGCTATCTGCATGGCATCAGTCCTGACGGTAAGACGGTGGCTTATTGCGCCTTCCGTGACGATCCGGATGCCGACATCTGGGTAAAGCCTGTGAAAGGAGGCAAGGAGCGACGCCTGACTACCGAACCAGGCTTGGACGATGGTCCTGAGTATAGTCCTGATGGCAAATATATCTGGTTCAATAGCGTCCGCACGGGTCGTATGCAGGCTTGGCGCATGAAGGCCAACGGCAAGGAGCAGACACAGATGACGTTCGATGAGGATATGAATTCATGGTTCCCACATATTTCGCCAGACAACACGAAGGTAGTTTATATTGCCTATCATGATTACGAGATCGCTCCAGGCGATCACCTAGCCAATCGCAATGTCCAGCTCCGCATGATTCCTGCCGAAGGTGGAGAACCAGAAGTTCTGATGGAGATGTTCGGTGGTCAGGGTACGATCAATGTCAACTCATGGAGTCCTGACAGCAAGAAGTTTGCCTTTATCAGCTATCGCCTGAAGGATGAGGTCGAAGCGCCACAGGTGGAAATGAACGTGCAGCTCTATTCGCTCCGTTCGCTGATCGGTACGCCAGAGCTCTTTGCCAAGAATCACGAGTACGTGCTGAAGCGTGTCGCTCAGATGGGATTCTCCGGCGTCGAAGCTGCCAGCTATGATGATGGCAAGCTCTCTGGCTTGTCGCCTGTTGCCTTCCGTGAGGCTATCGAGAAGGCTGGTTTGAAGCTGGTTTCTTCGCACACCACACGTCCATTGACCGTTGACGAACAGAAGAGCGGCAACTTCACCGAGGCTCTGCAGTGGTGGGACAAGTGCATTAAGACTCATCAGCAAGCAGGCGTGAAATATCTGGTAATGTCTTGGTTGCCACTCCTCAACAGCAAGCATGACATCGAAGTCACCGCTCGTTACATCGAGGAGATCGGCAAAATGTGTCGTGAGGCTGGCATCCGCTTCGGCTATCACAGCCACAGCCAGGAGTTCCAGAAGGTGGAGGACATCACGATGATGGATTACTTCATCAGCAACACCACCCCAGAGAATGTCTTCTTTGAGATGGACGTCTATTGGGCCGTCATCGGCGGTGTAAGTCCGGTGGAGTACATGAAGAAGTATCCTGGTCGCTTCACCATGTTGCACATCAAAGATCAGTATGAGATTGGTCAGAGCGGTATGGTCGGCTTCGAACCTATCTTCCGCAACATGAAGACCGCTGGCACCGAAGGCTTCGTCGTTGAGCTCGAATATGCCAGCACACCAAATATCCTGCAAGGCTTGCGCGAGAGCGCGCTCTACTTGCGTCACGCTCCATATACTACTAAGAAATGAAAAAGATAGGAATCATTGGATGCGGCAAGATCGCACAGGTACGCCACATCCCAGAGCTATATGCTAATCCTGACGCTCAGATCGTCGGCTATTACAATCCTACGCGCAGTAGGGCAGAGGAGATGGCTGCTAAGTATGGCGGCAAAGTTTATGATTCGGTCGATGCATTGTTGGCAGATACAGAGATCGATGCCGTAGTTATCAGTATGGCCAACGTTGCACATGCCGAGGTCAGTATCAAAGCGCTCGAAAGTGGTAAGGCCGTACTCTGCGAGAAACCGATGGCCACGACGCTTGCCGAGTGTGAGGCTATGGTGGCTGCTGCCAGCAAGGCCAATCTTCCGCTGATGATCGCACAGAACCAGCGTCTCACTAAGGCGCATCAGATGGCTCGTCAGATGGTTGCTGACGGTCGCATTGGTCGCGTGGTATCCTTCCGAACTACCTTCGGCCATGGAGGTCCTGAGACGTGGAGCATCAATCCAGGCAAAGGCACCTGGTTCTTCGATAAACAGAAGGCTGCCATGGGTGCAATGGCTGACTTGGGTATCCATAAGACAGACCTTATTCAGTACTTGCTCGGCCAGAATGTCGTAAAAGTCAGGGCTGTCCTGACAACACTCGATAAAACCGATGCAGCAGGAGAACTCATTGGCGTAGACGATAATGCCATCTGCATCTACACGATGGAAGATGGTGCTATCTACACGATGGAAGATGGTGCTATCGGCACGATGACTGTGAGCTGGACACACTACGGCGCAGAGGACAATTCGACCATCCTCTACGGCACGAAAGGCATCATGCGGATCTATGATAATCCAGACTATGCCATCGAGATCATCGGTCAGGATGGCAAGAAGGAGCAGCTCGATGTGGAAGCTATCCAGACGAATGACAACCAGACATCGTCGGGTATGAGCAATCTTTTCATTGAGGTACTTGAGAGCGGCGCCACTCAGGATTTCCCAATCTCTGCCGCTTCTGTTCTTTCTGCCATGCGAGTGATTTTCGCCGCCATAGAGTCAGATCGTGAAGGAAAAGAAATTACTATCACTGAAAACTTTACCAATAAAATATGAAACTCGGATTTGTCAGCGCCATCCTCGACGGATGGACCTTTGAGGAGATGATGGATACAGCTCAGCAAATGGGCTTCAAATGTGTGGAAGTGGCTTGCTGGCCAGCAGGTAAAGCTGAGCGCAGATACGCTGGCGTGAGCCATATTGATGTAGATAACCTGACCGACGAGAAGGTTGCCTACATCCACGATTATTGTCAGAAGACAGGTGTCGAAATCTCTTCACTTGCCTTCTACCCGAACACCATGGATGGCGATCTGGAGAAGCGTCAGCACAACATCTCGCATCTCATGAAAGTCATTGAGGCAAGCAGTAAGTTAGGTGTCAATATGGTGACCACCTTCATCGGTCGTGACTCTGCCAAGAGCGTAGAGGAGAATCTTGAACTTGTAGCACAGATCTGGCCACCGATCCTGGAACACGCCAAGCGCCTCGGTGTCCGCATTGCTATCGAGAATTGTCCGATGCTCTTCGACCGCACTCAGTGGCCAGGCGGCCAGAATCTCATGACCACGCCGGTCATCTGGAAGAAAGTATTTGAGATTTTGCCTTACGACAACCTCGGTATCAACTACGATCCGTCACACTTCATCTGGCAGATGATCGACTACATTGAGCCGCTCTATGAGTTTAAAGACAAGATCTTCCACGTCCATTGCAAGGACATCAAGCTCGATATCGAAAAGCTACGTCGCTGTGGCATCATGGCTTATCCGCTCGACTACATGCATCCGAAACTTCCAGGCCTTGGCGATGTAAACTGGGGCAGATACATCTCTGCACTCACCGACATCGGCTATGATTCCTACACCTGCATCGAAGTAGAAGACCGTGCTTTTGAGGGTAGCCGTGAGAAAGTGCTCGACAGCTTGAGGCTCTCAAAGCGCTACATGGAGCAGTTTGTGATCTGAACCCCTAAAGAATCCATTTACAAAAAGTGGTCATGATACTTGACGCTCATGACCACTTTTTGTAAACTTTTTTATAATCGAATGCCTAATCTTAGCAATCCGATGGGGTGTAATGAACTCATAGAAATCAGGTGGCAAGAGGCTTGAAGAAAGACCGCTTTATTGACTTGATATTTGTAAGTTAACTCTGTGGCATACTCAGTATTATCACAGAATCGAGCATAATCAGTAAAGAGTCCTATTGTGTTGTTCTTTTGTTCGTACTGAATTCCTATACCTGCAAAATCCAGACACTCACAATCCTTGCCAAAAGCATGAGAATAATCGGCGATCAATGAAAAATGATCGGTCAATATCTGCTCGGTATAACACCATAAAGCGCTCTTTGCCGATGGCTCTGAGTGGGTGCCGGTATGCAAAGAACCACCTACAAAGTATTTGCCTTTCAATAAAGACCATTCGCCTTGTGTGATCAGGAAGACACCGTCCCCGTGCGGAGATACTCTCCAGACATTCTCCTGACCTGCCCAATGATTATATCCTCGGCCATTATAAATAGAGGTTAACAGATTGAAATGCTGTGAACTATAAGTATAATGTATTCCTACCGAAGCCAGGGGATAATTGGCAATAGGAAGGTTGCACGAAAGGGTGGGGAAGATTCCGCACGAACTATTGGTAAACAATGAAGTGACAGGGCTCGTAAAATAATCTTCATTCACATTTCGAATACCCATAAAGAGCGTATGGCGGTCATTGATCTGCCACTCCATGCCAGCCACAGCCAGTGCCAGCGGTAGGTTGTCTTCTTCGATGTTCGAGAAGGTCTGTAGATCGTCTATCAGTCGTTCTTTACTTGTTTTCGCGATACTGATTGTTGCTGCATTGAATTTCAATTGATTACCTAAAGAAATTTCTGCACTTAAATAGAGTAAATTTACGTGATTATAATTACCCTTGAAATCTGTCTGAAGTTCAGTGTCGTACCAGATTCCAAATTCCTGAGCTTTAATTAACTGGTGACTACCTACCAGACAGGCAGTCACCAGAAAGAGAATTATTTTTTTCATCATAGTATTATCGTCTAATGTACATTCTACTCCCCTCCCTTGTGGTCCTCGCAGCGGTCAGAAGGCTTGATAAGCCTTCAGCGAGAAGACGAGCTTTAGCGAGGGAAATGGTAGGGGGAGGGTCTTTATAACCACTTGCCGAAGCGGCGTATGTACCACATCTTGATAAGCTGCGTCAGCACACAGTAGCAGAGCAGGGTGGCGATGAGCCAAGGGAAGTAGCTCATTGGCAATGGCATAAGGCCGATGTATCTGCCGAAGGTGGTGAATGGGATGGCGATGCCGATGGCCATGATGGCGAAGGTCATAAGCATGAGTGGCCAAGCCGCATTGCTCTGGATGAATGGGATGCGACGAGTGCGGATCATGTGTACGATGAGCGTCTGTGAGAGTAGGCCTTCGATGAACCAACCGCTCTGGAAAAGCGTCTGCATCTCCTCTGATTGGCAGCCGAAAACGAACCACATCAGGAGATAAGTCGTGATGTCGAAGATGCTCGAAATCGGACCGATGTAGATCATGAAGCGCGAGAGGTCGGAGCTGTCCCAACGGCGAGGCTTCATCAGGAATTCCTTATCCATGCGGTCGAACGGAATAGCCGTCTGCGAGATGTCGTAGAGTAGATTCTGGATGAGCAGATGGATGGAAAGCATCGGCAGGAACGGCAGGAAAGCCGAAGCCGCAAGGACGGAGAACATGTTGCCGAAGTTCGACGAGGCAGTCATCTTGATATATTTAATAATGTTGCCAAACGTCTCACGGCCAGAGAGTACGCCTTGTTCGAGCACCATCAGATCCTTTTCGAGGAGGATGATGTCGGCACTCTCTTTGGCGATATCTACAGCCGAATCGACAGAGATGCCGATGTCTGACTGACGGAGTGCGGCAGCGTCGTTGATGCCATCGCCGAGGAAGCCGACGGTGTTGCCTTGTTCCTGCAGGAGCTGGATGATCTCGGTCTTCTGGTGAGGAGTGAGCTTGGCAAAGACTTTGTTTTCGCGAACGGCGAAGAGCTTGTCTTTGTCGGTCATCTTCTCGAATTCAGGGCCGGTGAGAGACCCCCTCTTATCCCCCTTAAAGGGGGAAGAACCACCCTCCGAAGATGGGAGGATGCCCACTTTGCGAGAAATAGTGGTCACTACCGCATCATTGTCTCCACTTAATACTTTGACTTCAATGCCACTCTGTTGCAAGCGCTGGATAGCAGCAGCTGCAGATTCCTTCGGTGGATCGAGGAAGGCGAGATAGCCGATGAGCACCATTTCGCGCTCGTCCTCAATACTGAACGCTGGGGAATCCTCCCCCTTTAAGGGGGATAAGAGAGGGTCTTGTGTTTTGTGAGCCACAGCCAAGACGCGCATTCCGTCACGATTCATGTCGTGCACAAGGTTCATGGCCATGGTGTGCATGTTGGCCGACATTGGGATGACTTTGCCGTCAAGCTCACAATGAGAGCAGATCTGAAGCATTTCTTCGACGGCTCCCTTCGTGATGATCTGGCGCTTGCCTTGCTTGTCTTCGACGACTACCGACATACGGCGACGGGTGAAGTCGAAGGGGATTTCATCGACTTTATGATAGTCGCTTGTCACTACATCTAGCGGCTTGCCAGATTCGTTAACATGCTCAACGATAGCTTTATCCATCAAGTTTTTCAATCCCGTTCCATAGTAGCTATTGAAGAAGGCGTGACGCAGGATGCGGCGCGTCTTATCCTCCTGACCATCGGCATTGATATACTTGACGAGTACCACCTTGTCGCGGGTCAGCGTACCTGTCTTGACGGTGCAGAGGATGTTCATCGCGCCAAAGTTCTGGATGGCGTTGAGATCCTTGACGATGACTTTTTTCTTCGACATACGTACGGCTCCCTTGGCCAAGTTGGCGGTGACAATCATTGGCAGCATCTCAGGGGTGAGACCTACAGCCACAGAGACGGCAAAGATGAAGGCGTCGAGCCAGTCGCCCTTAGTGATGCCATTGACCAGAAAGACGAACGGCACCATGATGAGCATGAAGCGGATGAGGAGCATCGACACTTTAGAAATACCTTTGTCGAAGGCTGTCTCTGCACGATGGCCGGCGATGCTCTTGGCAATAGAGCCCAGATACGTCTGATTACCAGTGGCGAAGACAATGCCCTTGGCCGTGCCGCTCACAACGTTGGAACCCATGAAGGCGAGGTTCTGCAGGTCGATGACTGAGCCCGACGCATCTTCTTCATTGTCAGTAGGCATATCGGTCATAGGGGTCTTCTCAATGCTGTCACTCTCGCCCGTCAGCGACGACTGACTGACGAAGAAATCCTTGCTCTCTACGATGCGTATATCGGCCGGAATCATATCGCCCGCGCTGAGCAACACAAGATCGCCAGGGACGAGCTGCTCCACCGGAATCTCGCCGCTCTCTTCGCGTGTCGATCGCTCCACATAGCAGGTGTTGGTCACCATCTTGAGCAATGCATCGCTGCTGCGGCCGGCCTTCAGTTCCTGCACGAAGCGGAGGATGGCGGAGAAAACGACCATGGTGGTGATGATGATGATCGTCGTCCAATCCTGCTCTCCGGGTTCGGCCAGATAGACGTCGAGGATGAAGGAGATGATCACCAGCGCAGTGAGGATGCCGATGAATGGATTGATAAAGGCTGTGATGAAGAGCTTGGTGGGGTTGGTGCGCTCTTCGTGTTCGACGACGTTGGCACCGAACTTACGCTGGCGTCGCTCCACATCGTGCAAGCCAAGGCCCGAGTGATGGGCATAGAGGGCGTGATAGACATTCTCTAACGTCTGACGCGAAGCAAAGCGGGCGTACTCGCTGTTATACACCGCTCTTGTAGGCTGTTGCTTCCTGAAATTGAAAAGATTCTTCATTGCCATTCTTTTGATTAATGGTTGAACAAATGGTTTGTTTCTCTCGAAATTGCGGCGCAAAGGTAGCGCCTTTTGTCGAGAATGGCAGTTAGAGAACGATTAAAGTTTTATTAGAATTGCGTTAAGTATTTTCTAATGTTAGTATCGCCAGCGCTATGCGATAACTAATTTTCACGGTGCAAAGATACTATCACTCCGTTGCGGTCTAAAATATTTCTCAAAAAATTTTTTTATTTTTTTATCATACCCTTTTCGCCCTGTCCTTACAAAATGTTTTTTAAAAACTGATAAACTGATAAACTGATAACTGATATAAAATCACCCGTCCCCCCAATCAATGCCTCCTTACCCTCACAGTTTAGCCAAACCTTATTCAGGAAAAGACAAAATCCGAAAGCCAAAAATTATCAGTTATCAGTTTATCAAAAACTTTTTTCCAAAGTAAAATACGATTTTAGATCTTTATCTTATATAATAAGATACTAATTTTTATCCTCTCAGAAGTAAATTGATAAACTGATAACTGATATAAAACGGCATTTCTTTGCTGATTGCAAACTGTGAGAAAAGCATAAAGTAATTCTAATGAGATTTTATTTAGAAAGATTTGGGGAGTTCGCAAAAAAGAATTATATTTGCGCCCCGTAATCATATCTCCATTAATATATGGCAAAGCAATTAGAGATACGCAACAGCACAGCAGAGTTCCTGACTTTCATAGCAGAAGGCCGGGAAGATGGTGTGCAGGTGTTCTACAAGGATGAAACAATCTGGGCGACACAGAAAGCGATGGCGACAATGTTCGATGTTGACAGGACTGTAATCACTAAACATCTGAAGAACATCTTTGAAACCACTGAATTACAACAAGATTCAGTATGTGCAAAATTTGCACATACTGCCGAAGATGGCAAGGTTTATAATACGCAATTCTATAGTCTTGACGCCATCATCAGCGTTGGTTATCGAGTCAATAGCATCCGTGCCACCCAGTTCCGTCAGTGGGCAACCTTTGTGCTTCGCCAATACGCACTTCGTGGCTACGTTATCGACAAGAAGCGCATGGAGAATGGTTCATTTATCGGAGAGGATTATTTCGAGCACCTGTTAGCAGAGATCCGAGAGATCCGTTTGTCCGAACGCCGATTCTATCAGAAACTCACCGACATTTACGCCACTTCCATCGACTACAACAAAGACGCTCCCACCACACGCCTTTTCTATCGCCGCATACAGAACAAAATGCACTATGCCGTCCATCAGCATACGGCTGCCGAACTCATCGTAGAGCGTGCCAATGCCGATAAGGAGCACATGGGCTTGACCAACTGGGAGAATGCCCCTGATGGCAAGATTGTGAAGACCGATGTAAGCATTGCCAAGAATTACCTCAACGCGTTGGAACTGGAAGATATGGGTCGCATAGTGACCGCTATACTGGAGTTTGCTGAATCTCGTGCCAAGCGCCACATCCCAATGACCATGGAAGATTGGGCAAAGCGAATAGATGCCTACCTTTCGAGCGATGAGCGTCCATTGCTTACCGATGGAGGAACTGTGAGTCACGAGCAAGCCAAGGAGTATGCCGAGACAGAATTTGAGAAGTATCGCATCATCCAGGACCGATTGTTCCAGAGCGACTTTGATAAATTAGGGAATGATACAAGGTTGCTGGAGTTGCCTTTTGATGAGGATAAATAATGCAGAGTCGCAGCTATTGGGAGAACCAGAAAACGGAACTATCACTGATTAAAAGGTAGAGAGGAAACCACGCCGTGATGACGTGATTTCCTCTCTTTATATGGGGTGGGTCAAGGAGCTATCACTTGGACCTTATGAAAGAGGATAAGACGTTATTGATTAAGAACTTTTTGTTTTTGTGTTTGGAACTCTTCTTCTGTCAATATTCCTTTTTCCTTTAATTCGGCTAGCTTTAATAATTCATGTGGAATTGCGATGTTTGTTGTATATCAGTTATTTACAAGAATCGGGTACAACTGAAATACAAGTTTGACAAAACTCCCATGAGCAGGGGGAACTACCCAGAAACAACTGTAGAAGATAGGGAAAGAAAAAATGAGAAAAATATGTTTTTTTATGGATCGTAATCTGTATGTCGCAAAAATCCCAATTATTGGACTGAAATGAAGCATTAATTATGCTGGGACATCCAACAGATAATGCTATTCACCCAAACTTCAAGAAGACTAGAGTACACAAAAAGGGCTGCCAGCAGCAATCTGCCACTCGCAGCCCCTCTATTTATTTGTCTGTTACGGTGTGAATTGTTTCCTCTCAGATTATTCTTTCAATACCGCGCGGACAGAGAAGCCGTTGCCGCGGTAGCCGTCGGCCACATACTTGTAGCCCGAACTGAAGAACAGGCAGCACGCGTAGTTGCTGCCATTAGGCGTAGAAGACCAGAAGTCGCCGTAGCGGCCCTGGTCGTAGACATTGCCGTAGTCACAGTAGCCAGCAGCAGGAAGAAACACGCTGTTAGATGCGTAATCACCGTTGCCTGTGAATTTGCGACCGTTCACGCCATTGAGAGTTGTCCATTCTACATCACAATTGTCAAGAAGTGCCTGAAGTTCTGTCTGTGTCGGCATGCGCCATGCGCTACCCCAGAGCTTGGTGGCTGTGTCTGCATCGCCTGTGAGAGCATCGGTACCCGTGTTGTCGTCATCAACCTTATCCTGGCTGCCGCCCCATGCATAATAGCCGCCATAGTCAGTTTCTGATGCGGCACCTATATTCATCGTGGCGAAATAAGGACCAGACGCCCACAGCTGCACGGCATTCTTCGCATAGTCGATGTTGAACATCGTGCTACGTGCTACTGCACCAAGACCAGTGGCCTTCTTGGTCGCCATTGCTTCCTTGTAGGTAGTACCATCAGCTGAGAGGTAGATGTTCAGGTACTTGTAATCCTGGGCAGGGATGGCGATGTAGAAGGTGGTGCCTTCTGAACTAAGAGTCAAAGACTCAGAAGATGCAAGCACCAGTTCGTTCGTACCGTCACTGCCTATGACTGCCTTATTGTCAGATACGGTGAAAGAACCGTTCAGCTTCTGGTCAGCCTTCACCTTAATAGACTTCAGGGTTGCGATGTCATCACTGGTCACCTTTACTGCCAGTATTGCACAAAGGTTCTTGAACTCAAGGGTGGTGTTTGTGCTTTCAGCATACATCGGCATGTCGAACTTGCCTGTAGTATAGGTCTGGGTTGCAGGGAGAGTGGCGGTTGTGCCATTATAAAGGCTTGCTGGGAAGTAAGCCTTATACTTGCCTTCTCCGTCTGCCGTTGCCTCGTCACTTTCTTTCTCAAAAGTAGTTGCTGCACCTGCGGTCATAGCCTTGTAGACCTTGCCGTTTATGCTGATCTGGTCATTGACCTGCCATTCTGCCTTTTTGGTCTCGGTATTATAAGTGGCACGTGTAGCACCTGCATCCTCTATGGTGGCAGTGAAGGTGAGTGCCTGCTTACCTGTCTCGCCCATGATTGGGTCGTTGTCGCTTGAACAACTGCTGAATGCAGCTATTGCTGCGGTTAAGAATATGTACTTTTTCATCTGTGTATCCATTTTTTAATTAAAACCAGCCTTCAGTATTTCCGTCTTCGTACTCTTCGTTTTGTGCACTTGGACTGGTGCAGATGATGTCTGCCTGATTGATCTCTACCACTTTCATCTGTGGCTTTGCATACGGCTTCCGCTGGAAGTCCGCAGTTGTAATAGTTTCCTTGTTCATTTTTGCTTTAACTTTATTTTTGAGTTCTTTTTTATTTTGGAATTTATTTTTTTCTTTACTATTTTTCTTCTCCTTACCACTGCTTCACGAATCCGCTGAATAGCGGGAAGTCACCGAGCCAGAATATCTGGAGACGCTTCTGGCGGAAGAGCTTCATCTCGCGACTGCCATGCTCGGTGTGCAGGTATTCTTCGCTCTTCTGCAGGTTCACCTCTGAATCGTAGGCCAAGGCACTGAAGCCGTCGAGCGTCTTGTAGATATAGGTGAAGATGCCTACGCCCACCAGCATCAGGAGGGTGAAGGGCAGTGTGTCGTTGGGGAACAGCAGCGTGACGGCAATGCCCCCGATGCCGAAGAGGATGATGAGGTGGCACGAGAAGAAGAGCCAGCGCACGTCGCGATCGGTGTCGTTGGGCAGCCAGTTGGCATAGTTGCCTAACTGCAGGTAGATGCGGTGGAAGCTCTGGTAGAACTTCCATGTGAGGAATCCGATGTGCAGGAAGAACAGCCCGAAACCAATATACAGCAAGGTGTGGCTCTGCAACAAGGCACTTAAGGCATAGACGATGACGGAGAGAAGGAGTATGACGACATCGCGCACCACTACCTTCAAGTTGAGGTAATGGCGGTCGATGAGTCCAGTGTGGCTCATGGAGAAGAGCGTGCCGCCAATATGGAAATAACCCAATGAGAGTGCCGATGCTGCTATGGGGTTATAGAACCGGGGCATGAACCACCAGTGCAGGAAGAACCCTATGCCGAAGACCAGAAGCGACAGGGCAGTGAGATAGCGCGATCGATAGTATCGTGGTGTCTCGGTATAGAGGAAGTTGTCGGGATCGAAGAAGAGCATGGCTGCCAACACCCAGTTGACCACAGCGCCGACGATGAGCGACACGCTGTAGAAATACTCGGCGGGAAGGGCAAAGGGAGTTTGTACAATCTGATAATCCATTACCTTTTTTACTTTTTCATTCTTTGATCAAAAAATCGGGTGCAAAGATAATGAAAAGGTATGAAAAAAGGCTTATCATGAATCGAGTTGTCTTATCATGAACTCAAAATTGTCTTATCATGAATTTTTTATCATGATAAATAGTATTTGTAACTCGCTAAATATCAGTAATTATTAATTATCTCGATTGTCTTTGATATTTTTTATCCATTCTGTAGGCGGAACACCTTCATGTTCCTTAAATGCACGAGACATGTTGCCTCCATTTGCATATCCACAGACTTCTGCAACATGTTCAAATGAATATTCCGGATGTTCGAGG
>JAZRVB010000119.1:0-15976 GCA_045598885.1 Bacteroidales bacterium | reverse complement strand
TGACTTCTCATTCATCCCTGGCAACGTGGCTCCTGGCATCCTCTTCCGTCATCCTGATCACTTCGAGAACTATGACCAGTGGCCATTCCTCTGGGGTCAGAACGAGGGTACCATCGCAGGTAACTGTGCTTATCTGATCTTTGCACAGGCGTTTAAGAATCTTGCAAAGTGATAAAATAAGGGGAGAAAAAGGGTAGTAAAAGAGGAGTAAAAAGGGAGTAAAAGGGACGATAGTTTTTTTCTGTCCGAGCTTTCTCCCTTAGCTCCATATCGATTATTTTTCGTGCAGTCAATTTTTTCGAGCAGCCGATACTATCGTCCCTTTTACTCCCCTTTTACTCCCCTTTTACTCCCCTTAGATACTTTTTAAATGGATAACGGTTGTTACAAACTCAGCTGGCGTGAGCGCATCAGTTTCTGTTCGGGCGACGTTGCGCAAAACATCATCTACCAGACGGTAAGTATCTGGCTCCTCTTCTTTTATACCAACGTATATGGATTGGCGCCAAGTACAGCTGCCGTGATGTTCCTCGTGGTGCGTGTCATCGACGTGATCTGGGATCCGATGGTCGGAGCCTTCATCGATAAGTCGAATCCGCGTTGGGGTAAGTATCGCTCATGGCTCATCCTGAGTGGTGTGCCGCTGGCTGGGTTTGCTATGCTTTGTTTCTGGAATGGGTTCAGCGGTTCGCTGCTCTACGCGTACATTACTTATATTGGTCTCAGTATGTGCAATACTTTGATCAATGTGCCGTATGGCGCGCTGAATTCATCCCTTACACGTGACACTGATGAGATAACCATTCTCACCAGTGTCCGTATGCTGTTTAATAACTTCGCAGCGCTACTTGTTAAGACGTTGCCGTTGGTCATTGCCATCTTTGCTCCTAAGGTGCTCAATCCTGAGACGGGCGAGATGGAGGCGCAGTATAACACGCCTGAGGCAGGTTCGGCATGGTTTATCACCATGAGTATCTTTGCGCTGGTCGGTTTGTCGCTGCTCATCTGGTGCTTCTTCGAGACGAAAGAGCGCGTGGTGATGAATGCCGAGCGTTCGCACGACGTGAAGGTGAGCGATGTGTGGATGGAGTTTGTTCGCAATAAGCCGCTGCGCATCCTGGCGTTCTTCTTTATCATCTCGTTCACGCTGATGAGTGTGAGCAATGCGGCCGACTCGTATTTTATGACCTATAACATTGGCGCAGATACGTTTATGACCACCGCGTTTATGTGGCTCGGTACGATTCCTGCGTTTATCTTCATGCCGATGTTGCCGGCTATCAAGCGCTGGGTAGGCAAGAAGGGTATGTTCAGCATCTTCATCGGTATCTCTATCGTGGGTATGATCCTGATGTACGTCTTCGTGACCATCCCTTCGTTGCGCGAACAGTTCTGGATGCTCTGCATCGCACAGTTCGTCAAGAGTTCTGGTTTGCTCGTAGCTACCGGTTATATGTGGGCTCTCGTCCCAGAGGTTGTGACATACGGTGAGTATACTACTGGTCGCCGCATCGCCGCAATCGTCAATGCTATCACTTGCCTCTTCCTCAAAGCCGGTATGGCTCTGGGTGGTGTCATCCCTGGTTTCGTCCTCGCGTGGGTCGGCTTCGATGCTGCACTCCCTAAGCAGTCGCTGATGGCAGAGCAGGGTATCCTCTGGCTCGTCACCATCGTTCCTGCTATCTTGCTTCTCCTCGGCTGGTTCGTGATCAGCAAGTATGAGTTGAGCGATGAGAAGATGGATGAGATTAACAATGCTATTGCACTTAGAAAATAAGAGACCCTCCCCCTACCCCTCCACAGGGGAGGGGAGTAGTTAGTACTTTTATCGTTTTTTATATGTACTATTCGCATTCTGATAAGATAACTCGCGATTTCTTTGATTCGCTTCTCCTTGAATCAAGATATCTTGATTCCGATCTCCCTGCCACTGATATAGAGCTCTTTGGCCATCATTTTTCTACCCCGATTATGACCGCTGCGTTGTCGCACCTCGGAGGTAAGGGCAAGAGTAGCGCCAGCTTCATTGAAGAGAAGGCAGAGAGTGGTATGATCGTCTATGCTGAGGCTGCTGCGAAGAGTAATACTTTGCATTGGGTCGGCATGGGAGAGGATCAGGAGCTCGAAGATATTATTGCCACAGGAGCTAAGACCGTCAAGGTCATCAAACCACATGCTGATAATGCAGAGGTCTATCGCAAGATGGAACATGCCGTGAAGGCTGGCTGCGTGGCTGTGGGTATGGACATTGATCACGCCTTCAGCGGCAATGGTGGCTATGACAATATCTTCGGCTTGGAGATGCGCCCTAAGTCGACGGAAGAGATAGCTGATTTCGTCAAGGCTGCTGGCGTGCCATTCGTCGTGAAAGGTGTGCTGAGCGTCAAGGATGCGGAGAAATGTGCCAAGGCTGGTTGTGCAGGTATTGTCGTGTCGCACCACCATAATATGATGGAGTATTCTGTGCCACCACTGCTCGTACTTGAGGATATCATCAAGGCCGTTGGCAAGGACATGCACGTCTTCGTAGATTGTGGCGTGGTGAGTGGCATGGATGCGTATAAGTGTCTCGCTCTCGGTGCCAAGGCCGTCTCTGTCGGCCGTCATCTCATGCCGTTGCTCCGTAAAGGCTCTGATGTAGTGTCTGCACGTATCAATGAGATGACCACAGAACTTTCTGTCGTCATGGCTCGCACAGGTGTCCGTGATTTGAGCGTTATGGATCCTACTGTTATTCACCGTAGAAACTTCTAATATTATGTTACTTGGAATTTCCTCAAGATTAGAACATTCCGATCCGAAAGATTGGGCAGCAAAGCATAAGGCTTTAGGTTTGAAGTGTGTCAACTTCCCTGTCGATTATTTGGTAGGAGAGGAGACTTACATGGCGTATAAAGCCGAAGCTGACAAGGCTGGCTTAGTGATAGCCGAGGTAGGTGTGTGGCGCAATACCTTGGCCGCAGATCCTGCTGAGCGTGCTAAGTGGATTGACTATGCCGTGGGTCAGTTGCGTATGGCTGATCAGATCGGCGCCATCTGCTGTGTCAATGTGGTAGGTACACCTTACGGTCCTCGTTGGGATGGTGGCTATCGTGAGAACTTCAGCGAGGAGCTCTGGGACATGGCTGTCAAGATGATCCAGCAGGTCATCGACACGGCTCAGCCGAAGACCACGAAGTTCTGCATCGAATCCATGCCATGGATGATCCCGAGCAATCCTGACGAGTATGTGCGTCTCATCCAGGCCGTTGACCGTGAGCAGTTCGGCACGCACCTCGACGTCGTCAATATGATCACCTCGCCAGAGAAGTATTTCTTCAATGACCGCTTCCTCGAGGAGTGTTTTGAGAAGTTGGGCTCGACCATCCTTAGCTGCCACCTCAAAGACATCCGACTCAAGGAGGAATACACCTTCCAGCTGCAGGAGTGCGCTTGTGGCGAAGGTTCGCTCGACCTGGAGAAATACGCCGAGCTCGCCAATGCTGCCAATCCAGACATGCCGATGATCATTGAGCATCTCGACACCGATGAGGAGTATGCCGAAAGCGTGGCTTACGTGACGAAGCGCCTTAATAAATATATATAAGACATCACATTACCCCTTAATCCTATCCAAATGAAAAAGAGCATTATCTGTGCTGCTATCGCTCTGCTGCTGAGTAGCTTCGGACTCTCAGCCAAGGAGTATCACGTAGCAAAGACTGGTTCCGACCAGAACGAAGGAACGGCCGAGTCTCCCTTCCTCACCATCAACAAGGCTGCCATGATCCTCAAGCCAGGCGACGTTGTTACCGTGCATGAGGGTGTCTATCGTGAGTGGGTACAGCCACGCAACTCTGGCGCCGACACCTATAGTCGCATCGTCTATCAGGCCGCTCCAGGCGAGGAAGTCTGGATCAAAGGCTCTGAGGTCGTTACTGGCTGGAAGAAAGAAGGTAAGGGCGATGTCTGGAAGGTAACGCTTCCAAACTCGTTCTTCAAGAGCTTCAATCCTTTTGCCGAACCACTCGTAGGCGACTGGCTCAGCCAGACCAATGACAAGTTCGTAGTCGGAGAGGTCTACCTTAATAATAAGTCACTCTTCCAGGCCGTTGACCTCGAGGGAGTCAAGAATCCTGTCGTCTCTGATCGCACCAAGAAGCCAGAAGACGCTAAGCGCACCTGGTATGTAGAGGTCAGCGATACCGAGACCACCCTCTGGGCCAACTTCGGTGCTGGCGTCAATCCAAACAAGGAACTCGTCGAAGTCAACGCGCGTCCAGCCGTCTTCTTCCCAGCGCTCCCTGGCGTCAACTTCATTACCGTCCGTGGTTTCCATCTCAGTCAGGCAGCTACCAACTGGGCCCCTCCAACCGCCTTCCAGCAGGGTCTCATCGGTCCTCACTGGAGCAAAGGCTGGGTCATCGAGGACAATGTCATCAGCAACTCCAAGTGTGTAGGTGTCTGCATCGGCAAGGATCGCGCTTCTGGCCAGAACCGCTGGACCATCGAGCGTGAGCTTACCGGCTTCAACCGCGAGCTCGAGGCCATCTTCCAGGCCGAGGATATGGGTTGGAAGAAGGAGAATATCGGTAGCCACATCATCCGCAACAACGAGATTTTCGACTGTGAGCAGGCAGGTATCGTCGGCCACCTCGGCTGTGTCTTCTCGCTCATCGAGCATAACTACATCCATGACATCAACGCCAAGCGTCAGTATGCTGGTGCTGAGGTCGGCTGTATCAAGCTCCACGCTGCCATCGACTGCATCATCCGCAACAACATCCTCGAGAATGGTTTCAATGGCCTCTGGCTCGACTGGCAGGCCATCGGTACCCGTGTGTCGAGCAACGTCTTCTTCGACAACGACCACACCGACTACTGGAACGAGGTGACTCACGGTCCTGCATTG
The DNA here is from genome assembly GCA_045598885.1 of Bacteroidales bacterium. Classification (GTDB taxonomy): domain Bacteria; phylum Bacteroidota; class Bacteroidia; order Bacteroidales; family UBA3663; genus Liminaster. The sequence goes on along the minus strand of JAZRVB010000119.1, from coordinate 11,085 downwards.
CTCGACAACAACGTCATGCTCTCTACACAGGCCTTCATGGATTGGGGTCAGGGTGCCGCCTTCGTGCACAACATCATCTCTGGCTACATCAGCTTCCATCCTGTCCTTGAGCGCTATACGCCTTACCACTATCCTCATTCGACCAAGATCGTAGGCGTGATGAACTTCCCTGGCGGCGATGACCGTTACTACAACAACATCTTTACCGTCGTACCGGATTCTCAGCACGAGCTCAAGGAGGCAGGTACTTCTGTCTATGACGAGCGTCCTCCATTCTATCCTGGCATCTATCGCGACATGAATACCCGCAAGACCGATGCTCTGCCAAAGAGCTTCGTCGATCAGATGGCAGCAGGCAACAACCAGACCTCGCGCTTCCAGCTCGCCATGCACGTTGGCAGCAACCTCTATATGAATGGCGTCAAGGGCTATGCATACGAGGAGAATGGTGTCAAGACCAATACCGACGCCAAGGTCAGCATTGAGAAGACCGCAGAGGGTATCAATGTCAAGATCACCGTCGACAATAACTACAACAGCGTCAAGACCATGCCAGTCAATACCGATATGCTCGGAAAGACCTATTTCTCAAATGGTTATTACGAGAATCCTGACGGTACTCCACTCTGCATCGATAAGGACCTCCTCGGCAACCCTCGCAGCGCCACTGCTCCTAAGGTGGGACCATTCGAGAACCTCAAGGTCGGAGAGAACACGATCACGGTGTGGAAGTTTTAAGGGTGTAAAGGGAAACAAGGGATAGAAGGGACACAAGGGATACAAGAGACGTTACCTTCGTTTGCCAATTCCTTATGTCCACTGATACATTCGTCCCTTATATCCCTTGTATCCCCTAAATCCCTTGTATCCCATAAAATCCCTAAAATCCCATAATAATATGAAGAAATCACTATTCTTTTTGCTCGGCGCTGCCCTCCTGAGCAGCTGCCAGTGCAACTGCAAGCACGGTGCGACCACCGAAGAGCCAGGGCTCAAGGAGTTCACTGGCAAGTATTTCCATCTCGGCACCGCACTCAACACCGACCACATCATCGGTGCAGACATCGAAGGCGTAGCTACCACCGTCAAGCATTTCGCAGCCATCTCTCCTGAGAACTGTCTCAAGCCAGAGGAGGTACACCCTTTCGAGAACGTCTATGAGTGGACCATCCCTGACGCATACGTCGAGTTCGGCCAGAAGAACAACATGTTCATCCACGGCCACACCCTCGTATGGCACTCACAGTGTCCTGACTGGTTCTTCTTCGACGAGAAAGGCGACACCGCATCTTACGACCTCCTGAAGCAGCGCCTCGAAGATCACATCGCCACCATCGTCGGCCACTACAAAGGCAAGATCCACAGCTGGGACGTCATCAATGAATCGGTCATCGAAGGGGGCCTCCAGCGCCAGTCAATGTGGTATAAGATCCTTGGCGACGACCTCTATGAGATCGCCTTCTCAGCAGCTGCTAAGGCCGATCCTGACGTTGAGCTCTACCTCAATGACTACAACATGACCGATCCTGGCCGTCGTGAGCGTTACGTCGAGATCATCAAGCGCCTCCAGTCAAAGGGTATCAAGATCGACGGTATGGGCCTCCAGGGTCACTGGGGACTTGATCGTCCAGCCATCAGCGAGATCCAGAAGTCTATCGATATGTTTGCCGAGCTCGGCATTAAGGTCAGCATCTCTGAGCTCGATATGTCGATCCTTCCACGCCGTCAGCAGCAGATCACTGCCGCCGTCGACCACACCGAGAACTTCGAGCAGTCTCTCGATCCATACAAGGGCAACTTCCCACAGGAGCCACTCCACGACTGGAACTACCGCATGCAGGAGTACTTCCAGCTCTTCAAGGACAACGCAGACAAGATCGAGCGCGTCACCGTATGGGGTGTTTGCGACAACGACAGCTGGCTCAACAACTGGCCAATCGTCGGTCGTTATGACTACGCTACCCTCATCACCCGCAACCACCGCATCAAGCCAGTGGATTTCTGGATTATGAAGAACTATTGATCTTCTCTATGAAGAAGTTACTTATTCTTTTGTCCCTGATCATGGGATTAACAATTACTGGCGATGCACAGATTTTGCGCAACGCCAGTAATAATTATCTTGGTAAGGTAGAGCGTGACGGCACCATCCGCAACGCCAGCAATAATCGCATCGGCAAGATCGAGAGCGACGGCACCGTCCGCAATGCCAGCAATAACCGCGTAGGCAAGATTGAGAGCGACGGCACCATCCGTAACGCCAGCAATAACCGCATCGGCAAGGTCGAGAGCGATGGCACCGTCCGCGACGAGCACAACAACCGCATCGGCAAGATCGAGAGCGACGGCACCATCCGTAACGCCAGCAATAATCGCATCGGCAAAGCCGAAGGCGTCGCCCGCACCACCGCCGCTGCGCTGTTCTTTATGGATTTGCTCAAATAAGATTCTCGCCTAATTGGAAATAGCATTTTGCTTCCTTCAAAAACTTAAACACCCCTTCCCACCACCAGAAAAACATTCAAAACCACAAAGTTGTAAATTTATTGCTAAAAATTCGGAGGAATCACGAAAACACCCTATCTTTGCAGCGTTTGATTCAGAATTACAATGAAAAAGATATTAAATAGAACGAGAGAAGAGTGGGTGTAGTCAGAACAAGGCTTCCCCTTTACACGTGAAAGAGGACGTCTTTTTTTTATGCCAACTGACGTGAATCGTCAGGGACCGCGATTCTTCAAAGAATTACGTGAAGAATCATGGTGTCCGTCCCCGTGATTTTTGAGTCATTTCTCAAAATAGATGTATTGCAATCACTTCAAACTTGTCCCTGAGGATTTACTAGTTTTATCTTATTTCTTTGTCATTATTGGTCTAATCTGGTACCCAAATGAATATTCAGTCTGTCTATCTGTCTTCTCATCGTTATTATTAAGAAATTTATGAGAATAACTTACTGAAAGGCTTGCAGAATTAAACATCAAAGTAATCACATCTGTATAGCTTCTATTTACTATTTCTTTTGACATAATAAAACCATTGTATTTCTCATAATAGACATTCCTGCCAATCATAATTCCGGAATAAGGCAGGAATATAGAATTGCCATTAGACCCTGTTATTCTACATCCCGTAACATTATTTATGGTTGCTTCCTCATATTTGCAATAATTCATTAATTCTTTTAACTGATCACTCGTTGGAATACACCAATCTTCTCCAAGTTGAATATTCGCAGCATCCTTGTATTCTGATTCTGTATAACTGCCAGAAGTAAAATTATACTTTTGCTGCGCTTCTCCCCAAGCATAATAACCACCTAATTCTTCTGGTGCTGTAGCATTCAGATTCATATTTGCCCATAAAGTTCCACTTGGAAGAGCAAGATCAACTCCTACTAATTCATTTGCAGGAGTCTCTGGCTTTTCAATATAAATTGTGTCATGCACCTCAGCATATATGTAAATGGTATCATGCATGATAATTGTATCTGCTCCAAATTTATAATACTTTTCTGGCAACTCAAACTGACTGAAAGTGATTGAATCAATTTCGTTATTATACATTGCTATCATACTACCATCTTTTTTTAGGATGACCATTGTGCGATTATCTGCGAATAGAACTGTAGCGAGAATAGTAAGGATAAAAGGAATAAATAAACGTTTCATCTTTTCTGAAATTTGAAGGTTTGACTTGGAGTTCTTACAATATAATTTCCGGGAGCAAGATTTACTTTATCAATAGGCTGCCCTAACAAATTAAAGATTTGAATATTTTCTTTTGAAATAATCTCATCTGTTGTAATTGTTATTATGCTTGTAAGATCCTTTTCATCTATTTGCAAAAATGCTATACTAGGATTGGAATTGAAATCAAATGTTACGACACTGGAACGAGTCGTTAACACTACCTCCCTGTCTGAATATTTGATAGAAGGGTTCTCGTCAAAACGGATATAAATTGGGGAACTCGCAGTAGATGATATAACTCTAATAACATCCACATTTGTAGACCAAGCCGCAAAAGAAACTAAAGCAGTGGCAATGAAAAGATATATTTTTCTGTATTTCATAAAAATAAAGGTTGAAATATCTAATGAATAAAAAGCAAAAAAGCACTATAATATCAGTTGCTATCATGCTTTTTATTGTATACTTAATCTATTATAGCATCAACCTTTACCTGCGTTTTTCGATAAACCTCAGACTGTGTTTTCTGGTATGGATACAAAAAAGATACGAACACTACCTTCTTGCGTTCACCCAGGTATAGCGTCGGATTGCAGGGACCTGTTTGCTCACAAAGTGCAAAGATAATGCCCGTATCTATCGATACGAACATTAATCATATTGCACTTTTTCATGAACGAATGAACAGGAGGCCTCGCAAAACGATGCCACCGATCATTATTCTGGCGTTTATCCCTGCAAATTAGTTTCCGACGCTATTTCAGGTGAACGCAAATAATGATTAATGCTGTTATATGTTATGTTTGTTTTATCTGTTGACTATTTCAGAGTTCTTAGTAGAATTATGATTAGTAATGTCCAAATGCAGAGAGGATATAGACCTCTACGATATCGTCATAGACACGATACACAATACGATGTCCCTTATCCAGACGTCGAGACCAAGTCTCTTCTGCAAAATATTTCAGTTGTTCACACTGTCCTGTTCCAGTGCGAGGATGTTGCTCAAGCTCCTCATAAATCTTCATAAGTTTCTTGAACGCTAAAGGTGCCTTTTTCTTCAATGAAACGACATCCTTCTGTGCATCAGGAGAAAAGATTACTCTATACATAAACGCTCGAAGAATTGAGCTGTAGATTCTCCATTTTTACGGCTAATCCCATGACCATTCTTGATATCTTTGATACCATTATTAATCTTCGCCTGAAGCTTAGCCTGCTGCTCCTGTTCAAGGACTGATGTGATCATCTTAGCAAAAGCACGCTGAACACTCTTTGATGACGAATTGAAATGTGTCACCAAAGCTCCTAATGGAGTACTGACATCCATCGGTTGTGGTAATTGTATTGTTGATGTTGCCATAATTATTATTTTTCACGCGACAAAGATACACACATTTCTCCGTTTCTCCAAATAATTGAATTACTTTTTGACAATGTTATGTTTGATAACATAATTACTGCTCAATTTTGCACAACTTACAGCCCCTGGCCACCTTCAAATTGGGAGAGGGGTTGTGAAATCGGTGTGGGAGGCGGGCGGAAAAGTTGCTCTATCCTACGTTAAATACTATTTTTTTTACTACTAATTATTGGTATTATTATATACTTCTCAGCGATTATGGTTATCTTCTAGTTAAATATTAATCTAAATTATGACCATTTTTTATATATTTCAAATCCTGAAACCTCGTTATAGCCACGATTTTGGGCTAAGAAGCAGGGGTTGGCGTATCAAAAATGAAATTGAAATTGAAATCGAAATGTCAAAGTGCTGATTGGTACTCATCTGGAGCCTTGATAAACCTGGATTTTGCGGTGAAAAGATGAGATTTATTATTGGAATCGCTAAGGTTATTCGCCAAAATCGAAAAGTTATAGTGTAAATTAACCGATTGCTTTGCCAGATCCCACGCCGTCCGTTCCTTGATCATGGCATGTACTCCACTGTACCGTGTAGTCCATTCCTTGATCATGGCATGTACTCCACTGTACCGTATAGTCCATTCCTTGATCACGGCATATCTTCCACGGTACCGTGACAACGATGCCACGACCACGGCATATCTTCCACGGTACCGTGACAGATATGCCACAATGCAGGATCGGACGCCACGACATCGGGTGTGCGAATTTTATTTCTTAGCAGGTAACTTTGAGTACTGTCTGGGTGCTGGCGGTGATTTTGGCGTAGTCAGCTTGGATGAGGCCGGGGATCCAGAGGATCTGACCGGTAGCATCGGTGACGAGCCAGAGGAGCTGCTTGTGATGCGGGGGGAGGTGGTAGTCAGTGAAGACGTCGCTGAGGAGGCGCGTGTGGCCGTGCATGCCGAGTGGAGCGATGCGGTCGGCCTGCTGCCAGCGGCGGAAGGTGAGGGGTGCGACGGCGACGGAGGCGTCGAAATACGCGACGTGAGGGTCGAGGCCAGGGGTGGCGTCGGCGACGGGGATCTCTTCGATCGACCACTGGATGGGACGCGTTGGACGTGGCTTCGGCTTCGGGGTGGCGAGGAGCAGATCCTTCGAGACTTTGACCTCATAGCCTTGCTGCTGATAATACTGTGTGAGTGGATGCAGCAGATGAGTGGCGGGGTGCGAAATCATCTCGTAGGAGTGTTCTGGATCGATGGCTACGCGTCGCGCATTTTCCTGTCGATACTGCTGGATCTCTGCGCTTTGCCAGTCGGATACTTTCAGCAGGTGCTGCATGGTCAGCGCGATGCCGTGGCGCGTCTGTGGCATCATCTGCTCCATGAGGGGGAGGAGCTGGTTGCGGATCTGATTGCGCAGGGTGTCGTTCTCGAGGTTGGTGCTGTCGGTGATGTATGTGAGGCCGTTATCGGATAAATATTCGAGGATCTGCTGGCGGCTGAGACAGAGGAGAGGTCGGATGACGTGCGAGGCTTCGTTGCGGGGTACAATCCCTGTAAGGCCATTGATACCCGTGCCGCGCATGAGGTTCATGAGGAGCGTCTCGATGCTGTCGTCTTGATGGTGTCCAAGCGCGATGCTTAGTGAGGAGTGAGGAGTGAGGAGTGAGGAGTTGTTAGCCACGTCGCGCGTAGCAGAATTACTCCTCACTCCTAACTCCTCACTCCTCACTGAGCTAAACCAAGCGTAGCGCTGGTTCCTCGCTGCCATTTCGAGCGAGAGGTGATTCTCCTCCATGTATGCAAAAGTATTGAAGTGACGCACCTTGAGCTGTACCCCCATCTGAAGGCAGAGCTCCTCGCAGAAATGCTGGTCGCGGTCGGACTCGTCGCCACGCAGGTGGAAGTTGCAGTGGAGGGCGATGAGGGGGTGGCCGAGGGAGTGGAGGATGTGGAGGAGTGCCACGCTGTCTGGGCCTCCGCTGAGCGCTACGAAGAGAGGTTCGGTGGGGGAGGAGATGTGGCATTGATCGGCCATGAACTGGCTGACAAGAGGGAGGATATTTGTAGTTGGACGCGCCATTGCTTGTGTCTTTGCTGATTTTTAGGTGCAAAAATACAAAAAAAGATTGTAAAATTTCGAGTTTTGAGAAAAAAACGCTATATTTGCCGCGATTTTTCTGCGCACGTGTGTATATGTGCGTATATTTTAATTCGAAAATAAATAAAATAGACTATATGTTGCTCCAAAAGATTAACGCGCTGATGGCCGAGATCGACGGCCTGAAGGCTAACAATGCAGAGGAAATCGAGGCATTGCGCATCAAGTACCTCAGCAAGAAAGGTGAGGTGACTTCGCTGATGGCAGACTTCCGTAACGTGGCTGCCGATCAGAAGCGTGAGATCGGTCAGAAGATCAATGCACTGAAGCAGAAGGCTACGGAGAAGATTGAGGCCCTGAAGGCTGAGTTCCAGGCAGAGGATCACGTCGATCAGACCATCGACCTGACCCGTCCGGCTTATCCTGAAGAGGTGGGTACACGCCATCCTCTGTCATTGGTCAAGCAGGAGATCATCGATATCTTCGCTCGTCTGGGCTTCTCGATTGCTGAGGGTCCTGAGGTGGAGGACGACTGGCACGTATATGGTGCGCTCAACTTCGCTGACGATCATCCGGCTCGCGATATGCAGGACACCTTCTTCATCCAGCAGAATCCTATCGTAGTGCTCCGCAGCCACACCTCTTCGGTACAGGTTCGCACCATGGGTCAGCAGAAGCCACCTATTCGCGTGGTTTGCCCGGGTCGTGTGTATCGCAATGAGGCTATCTCGGCTCGTGCACACTGCTTCTTCCATCAGGTGGAGGGTCTCTATATCGACAAGAACGTTTCGTTTGCCGACCTGAAGCAGGTATTGCTGCAGTTCGCACAGGAGATGTTCGGTCCTGATACCCAGATCCGTCTGCGTCCGAGCTACTTCCCATTCACCGAGCCATCGGCTGAGATGGATGTGAGCTGTACCTTGTGTAAGGGTAAGGGTTGCCCAATGTGTAAGGGTGCCGGCTGGCTCGAGATCCTCGGCTGCGGTATGGTCGATCCTAACGTGCTTGAGGCAAGCGGTATCGACAGCAAGGAGTATACTGGCTATGCATTCGGTATGGGTGTGGAGCGTATTGCTAACCTCAAGTATCGTGTGAAGGATCTGCGACTGTTCTCTGAGAACGATCAGAGATTCTTGGACGAGTTTACGGCGGCACACTAATATGGAACTGATCCCAAGCTTTCAGGTAGATCACACCGACCTCCAGCCGGGTATCTACATCTCACGTCAGGATGCGGTGGGCGATACTTGCTTCACTACCTACGACATCCGCATGACGGCACCGAACCATGAGCCAGCCATCAATCCGGCGGCTATCCATACCATCGAGCATCTGGTGGCTACCTATCTGCGCAATCATGAGGCGTGGAAGCAGAACGTGATCTACTGGGGTCCGATGGGCTGCATGACGGGTAACTATCTGATCGTGAAGGGCGCTTATCCTTGCGAGGAGATCCGTCAGCTGATGCTCGAAGCGTTTGCTTACGTGCGAGATTATGACGACGAGGTGCCAGGTACGACGCCTGCTACCTGCGGCAACTGTCTGATGCACGACCTGCCAATGGCTAAGTGGGAGGCTAAGCGATACATCGACCGTCTGACCAACAGCTTCTGCTGCGAGTATCCTGGGGTGGAGCGTCCGATGGATACGAATGGCAAGCAGTTCTTTGACGCCTGATTGATTTTGACATTGCGTACACATTATATATATAATATAGTCAGTAGCGCGAAACTACTCATCTGTTGTCTGCTCGGTTGGCTGTCTGCGACGGCTGCGGGGCAGACATCTGCGCCTTTTGTGACCAAGAAGCAGGGAGTGGAGTGGTACCAGATGCTGATGAATGGTGGTATGACGCGCCAGTATACTGACTTGCTCGACAAGCATCGCGGCTGGTATATGATCATGCCCAATGGCGTGTCGGACATCATCACGATGAACTTTGTGGACGGCTACAGCACGGGATTGCACAGCACCATAGGCCGTATGCAGCAGGATCGCAGCCGATGGGAGCTGGAGGAATCTGTCTACTACGCCTTTGACCGTAAGACTGTGGTGGCGAAGGGTGCTTTGCGCTATATGCTGCCGGTGGAGTATGAGACGGTGATGGAAGTCTATGGAGGGAAGTTCCTCGAGGACTTTGATCCGGATCCGGTCATGCCACGTGCTCAGTCGCTCATGGCGTCGGGTATCTGTGGCTGGAACCATTATAAGTTCTATGAGAGCACGTCGGCAGGCCTGCGTCTGGCGCTGCCATTGACCTTCGATCTGAAGATGTCGGCACAGCTGGGATGGGAGCGACGTCGGCCACAGGAGAACCATAAGAATCGCAACCTCTTCGGAGCATACGCGCAGAGCAATGAGCCACGAGTCGGCGTGCCACACACGGCGCATGACGTGATGCTGTATGACGGTCCGATAGCGGCACAGCTGGCCAAGGCAAGCCTGCGCTTCGACTATAAGCACCAGCGTTCGCTCATGGTGATGGACGATATGACGGTGCGCGAGACCTGCGAGTATCCGACCTACAGCGTGTGGATGGATCTGGGCGCTTCGCTTAGTGAGGAGTTAGGAGTTAGGAGTGAGGAGTTAGGAGTTAGGAGTGAGGAGTTGTTGGCTACGTCGACGAAGAAGGAGTCTTTCTCTTTCCTCACGCTGGACTTCCGTATCGCGCAGACAAAGACGCTGCCACGCTATAATGACGAACTGAGCTATATGGTCAGCGCGGGATTGATGGTGCATAGTGGCGAGATCGGATTGGCCGACAGGCATCACTTCGACGCGTCACGTTTCTGGTGGCAGAGGCAGCATGCGGTGACGCGCTTCGCCTTGCTCGACAACTATGAGCTGAGTACTGACCGCCACTGGGTGGAAGGTCACGCTGAGTGGAGCAGCCAGCACATGCTCCTCAACCGACTGGTCAAGCCGAATGACGCGTGGCGTGAGTTCGTGCAGCTCCATGCCGTCAAGGTACCGAGCCACCGACTGCACTGCGAGGCGCAGTATGGCTGGGATCTGGCACGTACGATGCGCGTGGGCGTCAGCGTCGGATTTGATGACTTCTCTTATCGCGGCACGGCAGTGACGATGACGCTCGATCTTGGCGCTGCTAGTCATAAATAAGTTAACAATTAACAGTTAACAGTTAACAATGCCACCCTCACGCGTAACCAATAACTCCTCACTCCTCACTCCTAATTCCTCACTGAACAAAATGCAGCCTTTAGCAGAAAGAATGAGACCGAAGAGTCTCGATGGATATATCGGACAGCGACATTTGGTAGGACCGAATGCCGTGCTGCGTCGTATGATTGAGTCGGGACGTATTGCCTCGTTCATCCTCTGGGGGCCTCCGGGTGTGGGTAAGACCACGTTGGCTAAGATTATCGCACAGACGCTGGAGCTGCCATTCTACACGCTCAGCGCCGTGAGCAGTGGCGTGAAGGAGGTGCGCGAGGTGATAGAGCGCGCCAAGAAGGATCGCTTCTTCCTGCCAGATGCATCGCCGATCCTGTTTATCGATGAGATCCATCGCTTCTCGAAGTCGCAGCAGGACTCGCTGCTCGACGCTGTGGAGCGTGGCGTGGTGACGCTGATCGGTGCGACGACGGAGAATCCTTCATTCGAGGTGATCCGACCTTTGCTGAGCCGCTGTCAGGTATATACGCTCAAGCCGCTCGATGAGCAGGATCTGCTGGGGTTGATGGAGCGTGTGTTTAAGGAAGATCCGATCGTGTCGAAGCTGAAGGTGGAGGTGAAGGAGACATCGGCTTTGCTCCGATACTCTGGAGGCGATTGCAGAAAGTTCCTGAATATCCTGGATCTAGTTACGGCGGAGGGACCCTCCCCCGACCCCTCCACAGGGGAGGGGAGTAGTATGTTCGCTCCTGAAGACTTTGTAGATGATGAGGATGATGACGACGAT
>JAZRVB010000118.1:0-17448 GCA_045598885.1 Bacteroidales bacterium | reverse complement strand
GATATCTGCTTGGCAAGGCTTACTCCATTATCGTCATTCTTCGGCAAAGAAACCTGATCATTTCTTCCAATCCACCATGCAGTGGCAAAAAGAATGACTTGTAGCATCACTATCAAAGAGCCGACGGCCCACATCTTCCTCTTACGACGGTTTTGATCGACCTGAAGCAACGCCTCTTTGACCTGCATAGCCGTCTGATATCGTTGTTCGGCGGGAGCCACACAACGCCTGATCACCTTATTATAATAAGGAGGAAGACCTGGAAGCTGTTCTAGCAGATGGCCGAGGCTATAGATGTCACACCGGCAATCGATGGTAGCACTCTCAAGCTGCTCGGGAGCGATGTAATCTGCAGTTCCTGCAGGGTCTTTGAGGATAGAATAGAGCGGGCGGTCAGCCAACCCGAAGTCAATCAGCTTGGGATGGTGGCCGTCATGTGTGATAATGATGTTTTCTGGTTTGATGTCGCGATGTACGATCTGCCGATGATGCAGATAAATGATTGCATCAATCAGTTCAAAAACGATGCGAAGGGTATCTTCCGGATTGGCACGGGGGGGGGTAAAATACTGACCCCAGGTGACACCATCCACAAATTCAGAGACAATGCATGTACCCAGAGACTCCACTTGCTTCATGTCGAAAGTCTGCACGATATTTGGCGAACTGAGCGTGAAGCAGATGTCGAACTCTTTTCGGAGCAACTGCTGGTAACGAGGCTCACCTTGAGCTTGCTCTGTCAGGCGTTTGAAGACGAGCCACTTGCCACAATACTGAGCCTTATAGACCTCTGTGTATCCGTTCTGAGAGGCATGAAGCAGCTGTAATCCTGACAGAGAATCGGTCTTTGATGTAGCTTCTGAAATACTTTCGCTATAAAACTGAGACATCGTCTTACCTTATTATCGTTCGGTTACTTTCACGACAGTAAGCCCTCCTTCTGTGCCAGCAATATAATTACCAATGTTGCGGCCATCGCGTATCACATCAGTCACTTGTAGCGGCTGGTTCAAGGCCAGCATCATGATAGTCATCTCGTCACCGCTCTGTATCTTGGCATTATGGCTCTCTATCACCTGGAAGCGCTTACCCTGCATAGCCTGAAGAATGACCTTACGATCAGGCCGCCACTCCAGTTGCACCATGTCGCCCTCGCATAACTGGCTCTCCAGCAGCACGTCATTCTGCACAAAAGCAGAGCAAATCTCCGCATTTTCCACAAAATTACCCCACCCGAGATATCCCAGATAGCGAGCCAATACACCTAAGGACGAGCGACGAGGAAAACTCTCCGTCTGGATATAGCCGAAGATGCGTTTCAGTGTCGTGGCACTGATGTCCTCACCCGTTGCCTTCTTGACCTTGATCGACAGATAGTCGAAGTCAGAAGGAGTTTCGAGCGAATGGTTGAACTTGCGCATGACGCAAGCTTTCAGTTTCTCAAGTATTGCGTTTTGATCCATTGACTGATAATTCTTTCTCTATTACTCGATCAGAATACTATTGAAGCAACAGCTTTGCGGATGACCTCAAGCTTCAGAGCAAAAGTGGGGTTATTCTTTGCCTGCTGATAGTTATACTTCATCTGAAGTTGCAGCAGAGTTGTAGCTGGGATGTCCAATGCCGCCTCAAACATCATGGCAGTATCTGTAGTTATCGGGCGTCGTTCATTCAAGATATCATTCAAGACCTTGTACGACATTCCCATACTTTCAGCCAGCATCTTCTGCTGCATACCTCTTGTCTCAATCTCATCCTTCAATACTTCACCCGGGTGAGTAGGTGTATACCCGTAAATCATAATAAGCTTATTTATAATGATTAGACAATTCTTCAATAGTACATACTGTTATCACAGGTTCTCGGCCGATAACTTCTATACTTAATTCTAGGCGATATTGATCATTCACCCTTACAGAAAACAAACCCTCCTTATCTCCTCTCAGAGCTTCAAAGTGCAAAGAATGAAATCTATAGAGATCCTCTTTCGTTGCATTCGCCTCCAAAAGATCTATAGTCTTTCTGTACTTTGAAATGATCTGCGGCTGGAAACGATGCTTCTTATCAGAACAAGATCCTGTTTCATACAGTTCCTTCAAATATGATTGCCTGAACTTTATTTCCATATATAGTATTTTTGCTCGGCAAAGATACGAATATAATTTTGAATCCACAAATTTTGCGGATTAATTCTTCATTTTTGAGGCTAATCTAAAAGAAAAGCCGTCGGAAACTCTCTTTTTTCGAGCTTCCGACGACTTAATTCGTTTTTCAATCTCCAAACCAGAAGCTATGCATTCTGTCTATGAACGAATGTGTGATCGGGAATCCTTTTTCTGCACAGACAATTTTGGATGCTTCACGATTGTGGTTCTAATCATATAGCTAAAACAAAATGGCGACAAGACTTTACCATTTATTGAAAGCCCGTACTTGTATGGTTTTACCATTGTACATGATAGAGTCCTCTGTATCAAAAGTGATCAGCAAAAGATTATCGCAATGCAATTCATCTGCACATTCCACCAATGCGGAGAGTTCGCGTTTGAGAGTCCGTTCGTTGCTTATATCGTATGATACTTGGATAAGTTGCTCTACATGAGCCCCTTTACGGGTGACGAAATCCACCTCCTTATCATTACGTGAACGATAATAGAAGAGCGACTTCTCTTCGTCATAGCCTCGGCGACGCAGTTCCAGGAATACATCATTTTCGAGCAGACGGCCGAGATTCTCGCTGAGATTGAATCCTGCTCCCAGGACAAAGCCATTGTCCACCACATACACTTTTCTCGGAGCCTTCATCATGAGCTTCAGCTTTTTATTATATCGAGGCAGATAATAGAACAGGTAAGGCTCGTGCAGATAGCCACAGAACTTCTTGACCGTATTCTCACTGCTCATACCCAGATCTTCACACAGAGACAAGGTGGTAAATGGATTACAGAAGTTGGAAAGCAGGTAGTTGGCGAGGTTAAACAGTTCCGTCACCTTGCGTATTCTATGGCGCTGAGCCACATCCTTCGTAATGATTGACGTAAAAAGCGTCTGCAGATAGCTCCCCGTCATCTGGCGAGCCTGCAGTGTCTCCGGATAGCCTCCCAGGCGAAGATACTCCTCATAGATGATTCTTGCCTTGGCCTCCTGGTCCGGCTGAATATCCTGAGCCGTAATCCCAGAATAGCTGAGTGTTTCAGCCAAGCCGAACGGGAGCATCTCAATCTCCACATATCGTCCTGTCAGTACCGTGGCCATTTCGCTGCTCAACATCTTGGCATTACTACCCGTAATGATCAGATTCACGCCTCTGCGATACAGCTTTGCGACCCATAAATCCCAGCCTTCAAGATTCTGCACCTCATCGAGCAACAGGTACTGATAGGATGGATATACACTGTCAAGAGCCGACATCACAAGATCTTCATTCCAAAGAGAAAGCAGCTTGGGATCATCAAAGTTAAGATACGCAAAACTATGACCTCTCAGCATCATGAGCGCAAAAATAGATTTGCCAGCTCGCCGAGGACCAGTGATCAACTTAATCTGCGGATTCTGCAAAAGGAGTGGAATATCATAGCGCGACTGCCTGTTGATGTAGGGCAAAGATAGGAGCTGTTCGCATTCCTGGCGTTGTTGCTTTATGGTCGTAAGCATAATCTGTAGTGATATAAATGACGGTGCAAAAGTACACAATTATTCTCAATTCAGCAAGCAAACTGCGGAAAAAAGTACAAAATATCCGCAGTACAACATCTAAAATGCGTATTTTAAGTTTATATAGCACAAAATAAGTCGTCGGAAACTCACTTTGTTTTCGAGTTTCCGACGACTTATTTCATTTTTCAATCTCCGAACCAGAAACTATGCATTCTATCGATGAATGCAGGCGTGATTGGGTACCCTGTGTATTCTCCTAAAATAGCATCAACACCACAATACGGACACCAGGCAGTATAAGCGCCATCCTGCTCTGGCAGTCGCGAGTCCAGCTCTGATGTCCTGAAAATCTTACGGCATGAGAAACATCCGCATAGCTGATCCTTCTCTTTCAAAGCATCCCAGTTGCGTATGCTTTGCTTATAGGCCAGACGCAACACAGAGGCATCCCACTTCGGCGACGTCTGCACTCGAATCCTTTTCAGCACAGACAATTTGGGTTGCTTCGCGATTGTGGTTCTATTCATTATACTTTGATGATACGTATGCGGATGAAATATAAATCCGCACGTTTTTGGGAGGTTACTACAACTTATGTTCAGTAATGACACCAGCGCGGTCAAGACCGTAAGCCTTGCGATACTCTATATCGCGCTTGATGGCTTCCGTGATAGTCTGATCCTCTTCTTTTGAGACTTTGCGAGCCTCAGGCAGAATATGGATGGCTGGGATGCGAAGCTCGTCGTGAAGGAAGTACTCGTATGCTCCCTTTTCATCGGCAGCAAGGCTGGCTGTGATCGTGAAAGTCTCTTCGGTTGAAGAAGTGATTTTTACCACAGTCAATTCCTTGCCTTCACGTTCCTTAATGAGCATGAGCACAGTCTTCTTCAAATTAGAAGGATAATACTTTCTGCCAATCTGGAATTTTTTGATTGTCTGCATGGCTATTTGTTTTTAATTACATCCTTAATATAGTATCATTTGCCTATAATTTCAAAAAACATGAAATAAAAATCGTAAGCCACGCTTACTCGCACAGGAGTTTGTCCTTAAACATAATTTTATTCAGCAAGCATCATTCCGATTATAATGATTACAAAGATCCAGACAGCAAGCTTAAGCAGACAGCCCAAGCAGTTGCCAACACCCTCAAAGAATAAGCTTGCAAATACTCCAAGTATTCGGAGTATCCACCCGCCTAAGCTCATAAGGCAAAGCACTATGATAATACCCAATATAATTAATACTGCCGGCATAACTATTCCTCATTATTGATGTTATTATATCCGATGCCTTTCTCTTTCCATGCAGCATTTTCTTCAATAGTGTTGCCACAGAAGTGCTGATGCATAACCGAAGCAATGTCATGAGCAATACAGATTCTCTTATCGTTCCATATGGTCACAGAGAAAGCCATCCTTAATGTGAAGGCATTAGCTTCTTTGCCCTCTACCTGTACGTGCCGGCCTATGTACATCTTGCTTGCTGCAGTATGATACTGCTGCTGGTCACTATCAAGTTGATACTTGTCGCTGAGCATAGCACAAACGTCAGTAATCATAGCATGATATGTTGCGCAGTCCTTGACCGTAATATTCAGATCATCATAGCTTGCATCACTAAGTTTAGCACCATGAAGCCAGTGTATCAGCGTAGGGTATTCCGGTTCCTCTGCACCACTGGCAGACAGCAAGAATACTACCCAGTTCTTATTGCTACGCTCCATAGTCTTAATGTCATTCAGGAACATACTGATATTCTTATCGCCATCCTCACTGGCAATATTATAGTAACTGAAAGGCTCATCAGCATCCACTTCGACCTCCTTACTCACATAGTTGAACCTACCATATAGGGCAAGGTAATAGGCAAAATTGCCGATGCCTGCTTCCTGAACACTCGATGTGGAGACAATGGTCACGTTGGAGCCACGATCAATCTTGCACCCGTATGCAGTATTCACT
Source organism: Bacteroidales bacterium (assembly GCA_045598885.1). Lineage (GTDB taxonomy): Bacteria > Bacteroidota > Bacteroidia > Bacteroidales > UBA3663 > Liminaster. The sequence goes on along the minus strand of JAZRVB010000118.1, from coordinate 11,827 downwards.
GGAAAATGCTCCACGACGAGACGATCTTGAGCATGCTCTCCCAGAGGCAGTGTGGTAGCAAGGTTTCGCAGACGCATATTGTCAGAAGCCGCAACGGCATCAATAATATCTTTGGTATCAATGCCCTGCTTTGCCTGAATATCCACGACTGAGACATAATGAGGAACAGTACGATACTTGGTGTGTCGGCATTGCTTACGCTTGAAAGACTTCAATAGGCGTTTCTTGTATTCTTTTATCTCCATCTCTCGCTTTTCTTGTGCAATGGCATTCATGAAACCAGAACCGATAAGTCCTGCAGGTATGGCAACCATAGCAATAGAGATTATTCCTAAAAGTACGGTCACGACTTTTCCTACTGTCGTAACAGGAGCCTTGCCAACGATAGAATCCGCATTGCCCAAATACTGAGTCAACGTCCACACCAGACTTTGCCAGAAACGCGAGAACACGTCTGGCTGAGCCTGATGCTCATAATAGAAGAACACGATTGAAAGCATCGCTGTCAAACAGAATAGTATCTGCAGCGACAACCATATCTCATGCTTCGTACTCTCGAATGCCTTTACTACTAGAGTAAAAGGATTATCAGTTTTGATTTTCTTCATTAATCATCTCTTTATTGATTCGCTCTGGATAAATGAGAGGAAATTGTTTGTTGAAAGAAGGTATTTTTTTGCCAATAAATTGGTTTCTGATATCTTCTTCTATAGTGTCCTTTGTAAATTTATATCTAATTCTTTCTCTTTCGCCATTTGATTTTGATTGATATTTACAAACGACACTCTCCCATTGTGAAACTTTGAAAACATCTAATATTAGTCCTCTGTATTCAGCAAGGATATATTTGATTATAGGCAACCGCCATTTTGCAATAACCCATTCACCTCTAACCATATTATATATTTCTTCTGATTTAGCTCCTCGCTGGTATACCTTATTAATATTTATCACGACACAGTTATCTGGCAATTTACCAATATGTTTTGCATTATACATTCCCCTTATTTCAATATCATTCCTCAATCCATGCTCAACGTCATGTCCACTCTGGATGTTAGTGAGGCTTACATCCAGAGTCATTTTATTTAGAGTATCTATTAAACTGGACTCTACCAATAAAGCAGATTTTTCATCTAAAGCATGATGGACTATCAGATATTCGACTTCAAATCCATCATTATATATTGACCTTATCGTATCTAACTTTTCACTTTTTATCCCAGAGCAGTTATTTAGTGCTTGCAATATATGGTCGAAGACTCTATTATTTATACCTTTCCCAACATAAAAGGGCCTATTATCCCTTGGATCGACAAGCATATATACATAATATCCGAGACATTGGCAAGTCTTTTCGTCAAAAAACTTATTCTTAAGAACCCGTATTTTTTCTTTCATCAATTTTGAATAGTTTTTTTGCATTTCTATAGGTTACATTATCAAAATCTTCTTTTTCGCAAACATTACGAAAGGCACTTAGTTTTCTCAAGTAATAATCCTTCATATCTTCGTCTGGATAGAAGTGTTTTGGAATGCACATATCTGTGCCCCAAAGTAGCTTATTCGAAAGTCCAGCGTCGCAAAGCTCTTTCATGTCTTCTATTGACATAAAGGCAGAGTCTGCATAGACATTATCATATCTATATATCATCGATACTGTTTCCTTCAAAGGCCGACCATGGGCTAAAACAAATAAAACGTCAGGATTACTACCAATAATAGAGTCAAATTTTAGAGCATGACATGAATCAAAATTTCCAGTATGAATAAGTATTGGCAACATCAATTCTTTTGCAATATCAATCACTTCTTTTATATTCTCTCTTGGCGGGAACCATGCCGCAGGATGTAATTCTGGATGAATTTTTATCATCTTCCATTCTATTGAAGATTCCAAATACCACGCTACATTTCCGTTCAACCCATCTGGTGTAATCCACATTACAGGCAACACGTGTTCTTCATCAATTCTAATCAATTCTTTGATTTCATTAATTGCCCTCTCATAATCTTCTTCACAAACTGTGGTTGATGAAACGGCATAATAGTCCACTCCAGTAGTTTTCATTAATATTGAAATATCTTCCGGAGAAAAATATCGATCAAAAAAATGACCAACATGTATATGGGCATCTACTAACAAGTTCTTTCTTCAAGAAGGAAAAACACAAAGAAGGTGCGTCCAAATATGTACCTGAACACACCCTCAATTACTCAACTTGCACGATCACATTTCTTGCAAGTGTCTTCTATAAAAATCAACATCCAACTGTGTTTAGCTTCCTTTGAAGGACAACCTGCAGCATAAGAACCTGTTGGAAGATTCTTTGCAAGCATCTCTGGCTTTGTATACTTTTTCATAGTAACTTTAATATATAAAAAACTTGCCTACTTCCTTTCAAGCGTTTCGGCTTTCTCTTTTATATCATCTTTTATTAGTCGATTAAACTTTGATTCATATTCTTCAAATATTCTTTTATTAAGAAAGGCTACATCGCAGAAATGATGATTCACGGCAAACATATCGCCATTACTTTCATTATAATTGCGCACAAGACATCTAGCGCAAAATTGTCGAGCTTCGCAATCAATACATTTCGGGAACGAGGCCTCTGTTATTTTACGTAGCTCTTTGACACGTTCGCTTTGTTCCCATATTTCTTGAAGCGTCTGCTTGTAAACATTTCCTAATACAAAATTTTGCCATCCCGCACATGGATATACATCACCATTTGCCGTAATGCAACAATTGTCATAGCCAACGCCGCAAACTGGCTGTTTCATAAATCGTTCTTTATCAAAAACAATCTCATCCGTTATTGGTTTAATTTTAGCTTTACATGCTCGATATTCCAAATCATGCTCATAAATATTTCGTATTACTTCTTCTGTTTCTTCTAAGGACAAACGATTGGCCAGATTATCTGTATTTAAGTCTGCTCTTGCCATCATTATATAATCTGTTTGAGCTTTAATCTTCAAACTTCTGGCATAATCAAGAACTTTATCATAGCCAATCCTGTTTGCCTTCATTATCGGGCAAGAAATCTGAACAGGAATATCTGCTGCTACTAATTTCTCAATTGCAGCTTTTGACTTCTCAAAAGAACCTTTGACTGTGGTAATAAAATCATGTTTTTCAGGATCCATTGAGTACAGAGACACCTGAATCAAAGAAATGTTTGCTTCTTTAAGAATTGGTATCTGTTCATCTTTTAATGAAATAAGGTTTGATAGGATGGTTACCTTCAAGTCTTTCTTTCTACAATACTGTACGATTTCCATCAAATCCTTATGCATAAATGCCTCTCCTCCAGACAAGGTGACATGAATACCTCCCATAGCCGAAAACTCATCAAGGATACTTTTAACCTTTTCAGTAGGCATGTCAAATCCTTTATTCTTCTTCTCATTGGGAATATAACAATGAATACACCTTTCATTGCATCTGCTTGACAACTCGAACTGAAGGCATGAGATCAGTGGACGTCCCTGGACTTCCTCTAAGAAAAAGTCTTCAGTATTCTCTCCAACCTTTTCTTCTGTAACTTGATAAAAATCATTCTTTAGAGTTTTAGGGTTGTCTATTGCGTAAGTAAAATCTAAATCTTTCTCTTCTAATTCCTCTGGAGTTTCACCCAACAAGACAAAACAATCTCTTGCCAGACTTTCTGCAAATTGCATAAAGTCCGACATCAGTTCATCCCTTGATACTCCGTCATATGATTTGAGAAGTCTATCAATGATATCATCAATATCTTTAGGCTCTCTACTTATTTCTTTCAAGAAATCAGACCCAATATCATTATATGAACGATCATATCTGGTTAATTGATTTGTAATATAACCATATCGTTCAGTGCAACGTATAAAACTATTTTTTGATTGTTTAATCAGCATTTTATTCTTTTTCTTTCGTTAATATTGATGATCGTTCTAGCAACAAACATCCGAGAACAACATTCGGACATTCCGTTGTATTTGCAAAACTACATATACCCGTATATTTACAGCGTACTTTAATAATACCCTCGTTTATAATCATAAATAAAAATGTTTGATTACTAATTGTGGCGCAAATATAAACCCTTATTCTTGAAATTCCAAGTCTTGCGTTTCGCTATTTTGTGCCACAGAATTCTTTATTGTGCCAAATCGTGCCAAATATGTTTTTGAACATAGGAATAAGGGTATATGACAAAGCAAGCCGCAACCTTCAAACGAAGATTGCGGCTTGCTTGTAGCCCCACCGAGACTCGAACTCAGTCAAACAGAACCAAAATCTGGTGTGCTACCATTACACCATGGGGCTATCAGAAAAATGTAAAATTAAAAATGTAGAATGTAAAATTACATTTTGCGGGCGCAAAGATACGGATAAAAAACGGAATGACCAAATTTTTGCGCAAAAAAATGTGGTTTATTGATCGTTCTGCTCTACTTGAGCTTCTAATACATTAATAATATAGTCTCCGAGTTTCTCGCAGGCATTGATCATATCCATATAGAGGACACCGCTCTGATAGGTATAGTAGCCGGCTTGCACGTTGCCAATGTTCTGGTCGCGAAGTTGTCCGCGGAAGGCGTTGATCGAGTCCTCCTGATTGTAGGCACGGCTCATATCGGCCGGGGTGAGGTCAGTCTTCTGTAGCAGACGAACCATCAGATCCATGAATTGTGCCGTCTGGTCGAGCATACGGTCAATGTTTTGATTCTGCATGTTGATGAACTGGATGTTATGATCGCGCTTGCGGATGATCGTGCAAGCCAGCTTGTAGCAGGCATCACCGATGGATTCAAGTTCGTCGACGATGCGGAACAGAGCTCGGACACGCGAGGCGATATGTGAGGATACGGTGGAGCGGTCGACAGAATTGAGGTATCGGACAATCTCTATCTCCAGTCGGTCAGTGATCTTCTCATATTTCTCGATGCGACTGAACGCCTGCGCGTACTCTGCACCCTGTGGTGCCATGTGCACGAAGTCGCGCACCAGACCTAACATCTTCTGGCAGCGAGCACCGAAGAGTGCGGCTTCCTTGCGCGCTTCCTCGACCGACAGCTCGGCCGTACTGAGCAGGCCTCCCTGGATGAAACTCAGACGAAATTCCTCATCGTCGCCCTCCGAAACTGGCAGCAGACGACACAGTAGGCTCTGGAACTTAGGGATCAGGAAGAGCAGGACAAGCGCTGTAATCAGATTGAACAACGTATGATAGATCGCCACTCCGAAGGCCATACCCACACTGCTGGCAGGAAGCTGATCCTGCAGAAACCACGAGACGGGATAGATCAGTGGCAAGGCCCAGAGCATACCGAAGACATTGAAGAAAAGATGGCTGTAAGCTGCACGGTGCGCCGAAACATTGACCTGACGCGAGGCATAGACAGCGGTGAGCGTCGTACCCACATTGTCTCCAATGACCAAAGCAGCAGCCATCGGGAATTCGAGCCACGACGATGCTGCAGCCACCATGGCCAGCATGATCGTAGCTGCCGATGAGCGGAGCAGGATGGTGATGGCCACACCAATGATGACAAATAGCAGTACGCTCCAGAAACCTGCGCTGGCCAGATAGGCAATGGCCGCGGAGGCCTCAGGATAAGCCGCTGGCGCCGGCATCTTATCGATAAAGGTGGCAAAACCTAAGATAAACAAGGCCATGCCCATGAGGACCTCTCCCCACGGCTTGCGCTTGATGTGCGATGTATAGACAAATGGCAGCGCCACCACGACGAGTGGGATGGCCAGCACGCCGACGTTCCATGCATACCCGAAGATGGCAATGATCCATGCCGTCAGTGTCGTACCGACGTTGGCGCCCATCATCACGGCGATACTCTGTCCTAAGGTCAGCAAGCCGGCATTGACCAAACTGACGGTCATCAGTGTCATGGCCGACGACGACTGAATGAGGCCCGTGATCCAGGCGCCTACTCCGAAGCTCTGCCACCGGTGATGCGAGATGCCACGAAGGCTGGCACGCATGTGCGCACCGGCCACCTTGAGTATACCCTGACTCATCACCTTCATGCCATAGAGGCACAAAGAGATGCTACCAAGCAGCGTAAGGAGAAGTATAACGATATCCATGATTCTGACACCTATTTCATTTTATTGGCGACAAAAATAGCAAAAAAAGATGAGAAATGGGAATCTGGAGAGAAAAAAGTGAGAGAATCGTCATGTTTTTACGTTTCTTTGTGGCAAGTATGCCAAAAAATGTGTAATTTTGAAGCGCAAAAAACATCAACCAATAATATTCTAAGAGAAACTAAACTATGGCCAACGATACCACCATCCGCGACTACTGCATGGTCACCGACCGCAGCAAACAGACAATTACTTACCTCAACGAGATGATCGAGGAAGGTCATGTGAGTGACCTCATCCTGGTCACCGAAGCCCGTCAGGAACGACAGCTGGCTCACATCGCCGATGAAATTGCAGCACGAGAAGGTTTGAAGGTCGTCCTCATCGCCGGTCCTTCGTCGAGCGGCAAGACCTCGACAAGCAAGCGTCTGTGCATACAGTTGATGGCCTGCCATAAGCATCCGGTGGCGCTGTCGATGGACAACTGGTTCGTCAACCGCGATCAGACCCCGCTGGATGAGAACGGCAAGAAGGACTATGAGTCGATCTATTCGATGGATCTCAAGCAGTTCAACGAGGACCTGCAGAACCTGATCGACGGGAAGGAAGTGGCTCTCCCGACCTATAACTTCCAGCTCGGTGAGCGTGAGTATCGTGGCGAGAAGTTGACGATGACAGACGATATGATCCTGGTAATCGAAGGCATCCACGCGCTCAATCCGCTGCTGACCGAGCAGATTCCTGCCGAGAATAAGTTCAAGATCTATGCGGCTCCGATGACTCCGATCTCGATGGACGGAGAGCACTGGATCCCTACCTCTGCCACCCGTCTGCTGCGCCGCATCACCCGTGACTATCAGACACGTGGCCTTTCGGCTCAGCGCACCATCGAGCTGTGGGATAGTGTCCGTCGTGGCGAGGAGAAGTGGATCCTGCCATTCCAGAAGGAGGCCGATGCTGTGTTCGACAGCACCATCATCTACGAGCTGGCTGCCATCAAGCCGAAGGCAGAAGAAGTGTTGCGTCAGGTTCCTACCGACTCCAAAGAATACGAAGTCGCCATGAGCCTTCTCAGCTTCCTGAGCCGCTTCATGACGATCGACAGCACCGACATCCCTCGCAATTCATTGCTCAGAGAGTTTATCGGAGGAAGTTTCTTCGATGTCGGATAAAGAAGCAAATAGCAAATATCAAGTATCAAATAGCAACTATCGCAAATAACAAATATCACCACCTTCTTCTCAATAGATCTGAGTGAGGGTGGTGATATATGTTATCTGGAACCTGATATTCAGGCAAGTTCAAAGTGTAGCTTAGAGCTTACCTTCCTCAGCCTGCTTGACCATAGCATCGGTAGCGAGGACGAAGACCTCGACACGACGGTTCTCCTTACGACCTGCAGCAGTGCTGTTGTCAGCCACTGGCTCGTTGTAAGAAAGGCCAGCCTCAGTGATACGGTTTGAGGTGATGTTGTTGGCACGGAGCACATTACCTACTGACTGAGCACGCTCAAGAGAGAGCTTCTCATTGACAGCAGCCGAACCAGTGTTGTCAGTATGACCCTTAATCTGGATAGCGGTGTTGATCATATCAGTAGTAGTCATCTGAGCAGCAAACTGCTGGATGGCCTGACGAGCAGAGGCGCTGAGCTCTGCCTTACCAGTCTTGAAGGTCATATCAGCATTGAAGGTAACCTTGATAGCAGTGAGACCCTGGCTGTCAGTAACAGTCTCAACGTTAGCAGCATTTGCGAGCTCTGCCTCAAGAGCAGCCTTCTTCTTATCCATGTGACGGCCGATGAGCACACCTGTTCCTGCGCCGACGCCACCACCGACAGCAGCACCGATAGCAGCACCCTTGCCACCACCGATGAGTGCACCGATGCCAGCACCAAGAGCTGCGCCACCACCTGCACCGATGAGCGATCCATTACCTGTGTAAGTACCACATGAAGTCACGAGAAGGGTCAGGCCTGTCAAGGCAACCATAAATACTTTCTTCATTTCCTTAAGTGTTATTTAGATTAATATTTCGTTTCTAGGGTTGAATTTGACAAAAATATTGTTGCAAATATAGCGAAAATTATTCAATTCAATGAACTTTTATAGATCATGAATGCTATTTTTAACCTCTTTTACACCTAAATAGACTTAAAAATGGCGTTTTGGTTTAGTTTTTTTGTGTAAATATCGAAAAAAATCACCATATTTGCACCAATTAAATATAAGAAATCATCAGAATGAGAATAGATATCATCACCGTTTTGCCAGAGTTGCTCGATGGCCCGCTGAACCAGAGTATCATCAAGCGAGCTCAGCAGAAAGGATTGGCAGAAATACATATCCACAACCTGCGCGACTGGAGCAAAGACGAGCGTCACCACCGTGTAGATGACTACGCTTTCGGTGGCACAGCCGGCATGGTCATGCAGTGCGAACCTATCGACCGATGCATCAACGACCTCATGGCCGAGCGTCATTATGACGAGGTCATCTTCGTGACGCCAGACGGCGAGACCTTCAACCAGCACATGGCCAACTCGCTGTCAATGAAGGAGAATATCATCATCCTCTGCGGACATTATAAGGGCATCGACTACCGCATCCGCGAGCATCTTATCACCAAGGAGATCACCATCGGCGACTATGTACTGACCGGCGGTGAGTTGCCTGCAGCCATCATTGCCGACGCCATCATCCGCGTCATCCCTGGCGCCATCGGCGACGAACAGTCAGCTCTCTCCGACTCCTTCCAGGACGATCTGCTGGCTCCTCCTGTCTATACTCGTCCGTCAGCTTACACCTCTGTTTCGGGTGAAACGTGGGAGGTTCCGGAGATCCTGCTCAGCGGCCATGAGCGAAAGATCCGCGAGTGGGAACATGAGCAGGCGGTGGAGAGGACGAAAAGATTACGTCCGGATTTGTTGGAATAAGCTGCCCCTCCCCCAGCCCCTCCACAAGGGAGGGGAATAGTTACAAAAAATCCCATACCTTATTTAAACCTTTATATATAAGACTCGTCTTAAGTCAAGATTAGAGTCTTTTTGAGAAAAAAGATCCGAAACTTACATTACTTTAAACATATATCAAATCATTATGAAACATTTGCTTTTTGGAGCATTGGCTGCCGTAGCTATGACTATGGGCGTAGGTACTGCCAGTGCACAGGGCTGGGGTCGTCCTGCACCGGAGGATCCAACAGGCCTCAAAGACGCTTACAAAGACTACTTCAAGGTAGGCGTAGCTATCAACATGCGCAATCTCCGCAATGAGAAGGAGATGGCTCTCGTGCTCAAGGAGTACAACTCTATCACCGCTGAAAACGATCACAAGGTCGGCCAGATCAACCCGAAGGAGGGTGTCTACAACTGGGGTCCAGCTGACTCTATCGCTGACTTCTGCCGTGCCAACAAGATTCCTATGCGTCTGCACAACCTCTGCTGGCACTCACAGTTCGCTGACTGGATGATGTACGACAAGACCGGCAAGAACTTCGTCAAGAAGGAGGTCTTCTACAAGCGTCTTCGCGAGTACATCCACACCGTAGTCAATCGCTACAAGGATATTATCTATGCTATCGACGTTGTCAATGAGGCTATGGCCGATGGTGATGGTCGTCCACGTTGGGCAGGTCCTGGCCGTGGCATGGAGGCTCCAAGCCCATACCGCCAGTCAAACCTCTACAAGCTCTGTGGTGATGAGTTCATCGCTAAGGCTTTCGAGTTCGCTGCTGAGGCTGCAGGTCCAGACGTAGAGCTCTACTACAACGACTACAACGCTGCTGATCCTGCTAAGCGTGACCGCATCTATGACATGGTCAAGAAGATGAAGGAGGAGTATAAGGTACGCGTCGACGGTATCGGTATGCAGGGCCACTACAATGTATATGGTCCTTCGGCTGAGGATATCGACGCAGCTATCACCAAGTATGCTACCATCGTTGATCACGTTCAGTTCACCGAGATCGACATCCGCGCTAACGAGGAGATGGGTGGCCAGCTCCAGTTCAGCCGTCAGGGCATGGAGATCAAGCCATTCGTTAAGACCATGCACACCGCTGCATACAAGTCGCTCTTCAAGGTACTCCGCAAGCATAAGGATGTCATCAACGCTGTTACCTTCTGGAATGTCAGCGATAAGGACTCATGGGTAGGTACTGCCAACTATCCTCTCCTCTTCGACAAGGATCTCAACAAGAAGGAAGCTTACGGCGCAATCAAGAACTTCGACGTTGCTCTCGATAATGTAGTAATCAAGGAGGACTTCCAGCCAGCTGCTACCAACCAGCCAGGTTGCCAGTATCCAATGGTCAACTCTCAGGGTTACGCTCGTTTCCGCATCGACGCTCCACAGGCTAAGTCAGTACTCACCAGCATCGGCAAGAATGGTGGCACCGTACTTCACAAGAATAAGGAAGGTATCTGGGAGGGTACTACCGACGCTCCTGAGGATGACGGCTTCCACTACTATCACCTCACCATCGATGGCGTCAACGTCAACGATCCAGGTGCAATGAACTATTTCGGCGGCCTCCGTTGGGAGAGCGGTCTTGAGGTTCCAACCAATGCAGATAAGGACTTCTATGCAATGAAGAACGTTGAGCATGGTAACCTTCAGGAAGTACAGTTCTGGAGCGAAAGCACCCAGCAGAACCGTCGCGCTATCGTCTATACTCCTGCTGGCTATGGCAAGAACCTTGATAAGAAGGGCAATGCTGTAGAGAAGGGTACTCAGAAGCGCTACCCAGTTCTCTACCTCCAGCACGGCTGGGGTGAGAATGAGACCTCTTGGAGCGTTCAGGGTAAGGCTAACCTCATCATGGACAACCTCATTGCTGAGGGCAAGTGCGAGGAATTCATCATCGTCATGACCTACGGTATGACCAACGATACCCGCATCGGTGGTATCGGCGGCTTCGACTTCAAGAAGTTTGAGACCGTTCTCGTTGACGAGCTCGTTCCTTACATCGACTCACACTTCAACACCATCGCAGACAAGCAGCACCGCGCTATGACCGGTCTCTCAATGGGTGGTATGGAGACTCACGCCATCACCCTGTCTCGTCCTGAGGTATTCGGCTGGTACGGCCTCCTCTCAGGAGGCATCTATACTCCTGAGGAGATCAAGAGCGCTGATCAGACCAACCTCATCTTCCTCTCATGTGGTGAGAAGGAGGGTCCAGATCGCATCGCTAAGGCAGTTGACGACCTCAAGGCTGCTGGCTACAACGCTGTAGCTCACTGCTCTAAGGGCACCGCTCACGAGTTCCTGACCTGGCGCCGTGGTCTCTATGAGATCGCTCAGCTCCTCTTCAAGAAGTAAGACACAAGGCTGTCGGCCTTGCGTAAATAGCAAATAACAAATATCAGATATCATCATCTCCGCCGAGTTTTGCTGGCGGAGATGATGATTTTCTTTTCCTATAAGCCTTAAGTGTTCCCCCGGATTTCTGCGATACCTTCCCGCTTGCAGGAAGTGTTCACAATGATTCGGGCGATACCTTCCCGCTTGCAGGATAGTCCGACCTGGTACTCAGTCGGACTATCCCGGAAGAAAGAATGGACGTCTTGCATCCACGACGTCCATTCTGGCAATCGGGTAGGAGGTAAATGCTAATCATAAAAGGCATTCGCCTCCTACTTTCACATTTACCGACCTCCCACACCACCACGCATGCGGTTCCGCACGTGGCGGTTCCTTGCAGTCTCCCTTAGAGGATAGACACTTTCCG
>JAZRVB010000117.1:0-1011 GCA_045598885.1 Bacteroidales bacterium | reverse complement strand
GGTCGATCAGCTGCTTGAAGAACCAGAAGTTCGACCGTCCACTTGTTGACCCAGCCAGGCAGTCAAGGACGGCCATAGGCAAAGCGATTGTGATTTCAGAGATACCCTGAGGTGTTGTGATTGGTATGGTACAATTGTTGTTCATAAGAAAAAACTCTTTAAGTTGATATTAGTGTTAAGTAGTGACAAACCTTGGTCTTAAGTTATGATTATCGATGGTCATAAGTTACAACAAAAATTGTCACAAGTAATAACCGATCTACAGGTGAGATCTTATGACCAGAGCTTTCCTCCTCTATGAAACCTTGACTCATGGCAACCTGCAGAATTGCCAATGAAGAGAAATGCCAAAGATCTCATTCTGTCAAAGCAAAGGACATCAAAAAAACAACCGATCAGAATCTGTTGAAGTTATGCATGCATTAACCTCCAGATAGATGTTCTTAAGCATCATTACCCACTAAGACCACTTGTCCGGCAGTCCAGTATCAGAAGAGTGTCTGCTCTGTTGCTCCTGCCTTTCTAACAAGTCTTCTTTCCGCCGTTCATTGTGCCATCTTACAACAGAGTTGATAAAAGAGCACATTCATGAAGGTAGGGGATGGAAGAAGTGCATTGAACCATGGCAGTCCGTTTGGGTCGCAAATCTCGAAGAAATCGCCTGAAGCATTATATGGTCAGAAAGATCTCATGTTCTGTGACGGTTAATCTTCCGAAGGCGAAGAGCATCCGTCAGAAGACAATCTTGTTGACCCGATACGGCTTCCTTGCGCCTTCATGATTCGGAGGACATCTGACTCCTTGTAGCGGTTCTTGCCACCCAGTTTATAGCGTGGCAAGTAGCCGGAATTGTTCCAGCGCCAGAGAGTAGCATGGCTCTTGTCAAGTCGTTCAAGCACCTCGACCTCATCAAGCATCACTTCTTCTTTCGTTGCCTCCCGTGCCTGAATCTGTTCCTCGTTCCATTGCAGGAAAGCGGATTTCAGGACGCCGACCGAAGTGACAATGATC
>JAZRVB010000116.1:0-1159 GCA_045598885.1 Bacteroidales bacterium | reverse complement strand
ATGGACGGTAAGGACACCGGTCGTACCGTTGTCCTCAATGATGAGGTTTTTGGCATTGAGCCAAACAATCATGTTGTGTACCTCGCTGTAAAGCAGTTCCTCGCTGATCAGCGTCAGGGTACCCACAAGTCAAAGCAGCGTTCAGAGATCGCTGGTTCTACTCGTAAGCTCGGTCGTCAGAAGGGCGGCGGCGGTGCTCGCCGTGGTGATATCAATTCGCCTGTCCTCGTTGGTGGTGGTCGCGTATTCGGTCCAGTACCTCGTGACTATAGCTTCAAGCTGAACAAGAAGGTTAAGACTTTGGCTCGTAAGAGTGCTCTTTCTATTAAGGCTCAGGAGAATGCAATCGTTGTAGTAGAGGATCTTAAAATGGAAACTCCATCTACCAAAGTATTCGCTAACGTAGTTAAAAACCTGCAGGTTAATGATAAAAAAGTCGCTTTTGTTTGCTCAAATGAAAATAAAAACGTACTTTTGTCTGCTCGAAATCTGAAAAAGGTTAACATTCTTGCTGCTGACGCACTCAACACCTACTCAGTTATGAACTGCGGCGCACTCGTAATTTCAGAGAGCGCAGTTGCTTCAGTAAACAACCTCTAAAAGCTAAAAAGACATGGCAATTTTGATTCGACCAATCGTAACCGAGAAGATGACCAAGATCACTGATCAGTCATCTGAGCCTCGTAAGAAGAAGGACGGTTCTGCTCCAGTGAATGCCAAGTACGGCTTCTATGTTGATCCATCTGCTAACAAGATCCAGATCAAGAAGGCTGTTGAGGATAAGTTCGGTGTAACTGTTGAGTCAGTAAACACTGTTAACTACGCGGGCAAGATTAAGAGCCGCTATACCAAGAAGGGTCTTCAGGTTAGTAAGCCATCTGCATATAAGAAGGCTTTCGTTACCCTTAAGGATGGCGATCAGATCGACTTCTACGCAAACATCAACTAATTAATTCATAAACATTCGGCCGCCCTCTGCGCGCAGCAAAGTATCACGAAAGCCTACTCCGATAAGTCGGGTAGTAACTCAGCGATTCAGAAATTGTGAACAAGACGGCCGAAAATGCTAAAACAAAAATGGCAGTTCGTAAATTTAAGCCCACAACTCCGGGCCAGAGACACAAGGCTATTAGCACTTTCGAGGAGATCACAGCTAAGG
>JAZRVB010000115.1:0-1340 GCA_045598885.1 Bacteroidales bacterium | reverse complement strand
TTTGTCGAGGTTGACATTCACCTCCCTGAAGTCCAACCCTGCATCCCTGCTGTAGTCATGCAGCAAGGCATTGCTGGCTTCCAAAGTACTGCGTGCCAGAAGCAGCGAGCGGATCTCCTTATGGTCATGGATATAGGCTTCGAGAGCAGCAGGATCTCGCTGTGCGAAGACGAAGGAAGGGAGGAGAGCCATTACCATTGTCAGAATAAGTGTATAGACCTGTCTCATTTCATTACCTCCTTTCCATTAAGTTTGAGAGAGTCCTTCAGGAGCCTGTCATCCAGAATGGCATCGGTAAGTTCCCAATACCTGTCTTTACCCGGACGGAAGGGAGGACGAGTGCCGCCGTTTCCGTTATTGCCATTGCCACCACCGCCTTCTATATGAGCCGACTTATAGGCATTGTCCATCCAATCCTTGTGTGCCTGTTGTATGATGCTCAGCTTTCGGTCTTTCTCCAGATCGAAACGTGGACCAACCTTGTTCCACACATCAATCCAGCGTAGCTTGTAGTTCATCATCTTCTCCAGAGAAATGAGGTCTGCATAGATCTTTGTCAGACGTGCATCTATCTCGCGTGCTACCTCCAGACGGTCGGATGACCACAGCAGATGATAGACATCCTCGCTGTCATCCTCCTCGACGCTCTCACTCTTTATATACTCGTGCGACACCTGACACTCAGGATAGTCACGTGCCACCTCCGAAAGGCGGTTGTTCACCAGCTGTGCCTTGGCAGCGTCGTCCTTATCGGGATCAAGTTCCAGCATATCCACCACCTGAGTACTTGAATAATGGGCAGTGAGCTTCCATGAAATGCCGATGATGGCACGGTGTATCTTGATACCAAGGAAATACTTTGCCTTACGAACCATCGATACGGTAGTTATGAACTTCACCTCACCGGTCGTATTACCCATCTTGGCAGTACGCACGTAATTCCATCCTTCCCAATGTCCTTCATCCGTCCACGTCAGGTTATAGGTAGTCTTCACGTCGTTCATGATGGAAGGAATACGATAATAGTCATCCGTCTGTACCTCTTCGCCTTCCCTAGCTTCATCCTTAGCCTGTTGTATCTGTGACAGACGGGTGTTAAGGCTGTTCAGTTGGCTTTTGAGGCTGTCTATCTTTGACTTGTTCTCGTTGTATCGCTGGCGAAGGGCTGCCTGCTGCTCGATGGGAGCAGTAGAGAGCTGTTTGATGATAGAGGCATTCTCAGCCTCAAGACCTGCTATCTGCGTGTTGATGTCAGAGATCTGGCTGCGCACGTCCTGTTCTTCACGGTCAAGTTCGGATGTATCAAGACTGTTGTTTCCAGAAAGCGTGGTTGCCATCAC
>JAZRVB010000114.1:0-13696 GCA_045598885.1 Bacteroidales bacterium | reverse complement strand
TGTGGAGCCAGAACCGTCGGTGTCGTCGCTCATGGTTTGGATCGCATCTATCCGCCTCAACACCGCTCTGTGGCCAAGGAAATGCTGCTCAACAACGGTAGCCTCATCACGGAATACATGACAGGCACCGAGCCCGAGAGGGGCAACTTCCTGGCTCGAAACCGCATCATCGCCGGCCTCTCTGACGCCGTCATCGTAGCGGAAAGTAAGGATAAAGGTGGTTCACTCGTGACCGCCTCTATCGCTCTTGACTATAACCGTGAAGTCTTTGCCTTCCCTGGCCGTGTAGGTGACACCCGTAGCGAAGGTTGCAACCGCCTTATCCGCCTAAACCGCGCAGGACTAATCACTTGCGCCCAGGATTTCATTGAAGCCATGAACTGGGATACGTCACATGGTCAGAAGAAATCTATCCAGCATAGCATTCCGTTCGAAGAAGAAAACCTCTCTCCTAATGCTCGACTTATCCTTGACGCTCTCCGTGATCGTGGCGACTTGTTATTGTCGCAACTCTCCGATGCAACAAAGCTTGATCATACTACCTTATACGAAGAGCTCCTTGATCTTGAGATGGATGGAAAAATCCGCTCCACGCCGGGAGGGCTATATCAGTTGAAATAATACAAACATGACGATCCTTCTCCATAACCATCCACAGGATGTGACTCAAGAAGAATTTGATGAAGACCTTCTTCTGCTACCCGATTGGCGACAGAAGAAGGCCTTGAAATATCGTTTTCTGCTTGATAGAGTACTATGCAGCAAGGCGTATCTGCTGCTGAAGCAGGGATTGTCCTCTACATACGGAATTATAGACAGTCCTGAGTTCGAATACATTGGCCATGAAAAACCTGTACTCAAGGATCATCCCGACATTCATTTTAACCTAAGCCATTGCAAGAAAGGAGTGCTATGCGTCATCGATAATCACGACATAGGCTGTGACATCGAAGAGATCGGGCAGCAGCTCGACATGGATCTCTGCCGATACTGCTTCTCCGAATCAGAGATAGCAGACATCCTCTCCTCCCCTTCTCCCTGCACCCAGTTTACCCTCTGGTGGACGCGCAAGGAAGCCTACCTCAAGCTCACCGGCACTGGCCTTGTCGATAACCTCCCCGCACTCTTCTCACCAGAAATACTGAGCCACATAAAGTTCGTAACCACGGTCGATGAAGACCATGGTTACGTCTATACTACCTGTACTTATCTGTGATAATCCTCATCGAAGAAGCCAAGACCCTGGATGGCTTGGATGAATCGCTCCATGTAATCCCAAGTCGTAAAGTTCCATCGGAATCCCAAACGCAGAAGCACCTGTGTGGTGTATTTATAGTTATCTGAGTTCTCGACTACCGTCTCTGTCCCACTGGTCTGGTAAGCCATGAGGCTCTGCAGGATGTCTGCCTTGTCTGGATCTTCCATGACAGACGACAGTCTTTCGCTGAATGCATCTGGCTCAACAAGGTCGATCTTGATACCCAGTTTGTTGAGACAGACAAGAACGTTGTCGAAAACCTGACGATGTGCATTGACCGGATTGAATACGGTGCAATCTCTTGGCGTGGTGGCAAGGAGTACCACAGCTGCGGCCACCTCGTTGATAGGTGAGAACTCTACCGTATCGTCTGCCATGTCAAATGGAGCACATCCTACAGCCTGAAGGGCTCGCAAACGACCCATAAAGGAGTTACTGCTGAAGTTGATCTGGAATTCACCGTCCGTGCTTCGTGCCGAGAGATTGCCCAGTCGGACGATCTTGCCATCGAGCCCCTTCTCTACCACTGCCTCAAGGACGTTACGCTCTGCCAGGAACTTAGCGTGTATATATTGGTTGTCGAGGTTCTGACCCCAGTATAGTTCCTTCTCTGTCATCAGGTGCGGCTTGGCATCTTTTCCTACGGTGTATCCAAAGATAGAGTGGGTCGATGTCTGAATAAAGCGTATGCCGGTCTTGAGACAGAAATCAATACACGTCTGGCAACCACCGATGTTGATATCCTCAATGTCGGTACCTGCAGAGAAGTGCTTCACGTTGGCAGCGCAGTTGAAGAGCGTAGCTTGGCCCTCCAGGGCCTTGAATGTCTCCTCCAGCGGAGCAAGACACTCCGGCTTAGTAACATCTCCGTCGATGACAAAGAGACGGTTGCCGAAAAGTGATTCATAGCTGTCGCCGAAATAGTAGAACAGCTGAGTACGCAGACGACCCTCTGCCGAAATGTTCCTTCCGGCGCGTACCATACAGTATATTGCAGGCACGTCGTCACGCAGTATCAGTTCATGCACGATGTGGATGCCCAGATAACCCGTGGCTCCGGTAACGATACAAGTGCCAAGTGCACGCTGTGGCTCGCTTCCGAATGTCGAGAGTTCATTCTTGGCAAGCTGGCCGTTGATCTTCGTGTAGTCATAATCCGAAGCTGACAGATCATCAGGATTAGCGATAATGCCAGCTGTCACCTTTTCCTCCATGTGTTTTGGTTCGGTAGCTACAGGTGCAACGCCGAGCTTGACAGCCAGTTTGCGAGGCGTTGGATTGTCAAAGACATCTTTATAGACAATCTTATAGCCACCCTTGGCCGCAGCCATCACGACACGCATAGCCACGAGCGACGTACCACCGATCTCAAAGAAATTGTCGGTAGCTCCCACTTTCTCGTGCTCCAGAATGTCGGCAAATGTGACGGCAAAGAACTTCTCGATCTCATTCTCCGGCTCTACATATTCGCGCTCAGCCATGACAGGTTCAGGAAGCGACTTGAGATCGGTCTTACCATTCGGCGAAATCGGCATCTTCTCCATCTTCACAAAGATGGTAGGCACCATATAGTGGGTCAAGCTCTTTCCCATCTGTTCTTTGAGTGCTTCTACCTGCATATTCTCGTTCTCCGATGGGTCTGTAGCTACGAAATATGCCACCAGATGGTCACGGTTCTCCACCTTCTTGATCATCACAACACCCTCTTTCACTTGACTCTGACGATTGAGTACGGCTTCTACCTCACCCAGTTCGATGCGAAGACCGTTGAGCTTGATCTGATGATCCTTGCGCCCGAGGATCTCTACCTTGCCATTCTTCATCCAGCGAGCATAGTCGCCCGAGCGATAAACGCGCTGACCCTGATAGCAGACAAAGGCCTCTGCTGTCTTCTCTGGCAGATCGTTATATCCATTTCCGACGCCAAGACCTCCGATGAGGAGTTCACCGACTACGCCTACCGGAAGTTCGTTGTCATCGGCATCCACTACATATTCATGATAGTTGAGCAATGGTTCGCCAACTGTCACCTTCTCCTCATGCGTCAGTTCGCCGACGTTACAGCTCACAGTGATCTCCGTAGGTCCATAGGTATTGAAGAGACGTGCCTGTGTGAGTGTTCGAAGCTGAGGAATCAATGTTGCAGGATACTTCTCACCGCCCAGAATGATGACCTTGACGTCCTTGATGACTTCCTGGAAGTCTGGAAGCTCCAAGAACATCTTCAGGCGCGAAGGTGTACCATTGAAACTATCGCAGCCAGTACGCTTGAAGAGCTCTGCCATCAGAATAGGCGACATGATCTCATCCTCGTTGGCAAAGACGAGTGTCTTACCGTTGTAGAAGGTAGCTCCCAGTTCTTTCAGCGAAAGATCAAAGCTGACAGTGGTGATACCCATCATCGCCTTACACTCATTGACAAAAGCGTAGATGTGTCGGTTCTCCGGATGAGGAGTCAGATAGTTACAGATGCCACGATGATGCAGCATCACACCCTTCGGACGGCCAGTTGAACCTGAAGTGTAGATGAGATAAGCGAGAGGAGACTGACCTTGGCTATCCCCTGAAATGAGGGAAACATAGTTGCCATCTTCATCGAAAATACCTGTAGGGTTAGTTGTCGGCAGATCTTTGGCCAAAAGTTCTTCCACATCAAGCGCACGCTCACCATAGGGCGCCATCTTATCTGCAGTCGTGATTACATAGCGTGCATGGCTGTCTTCCGTGATGAGGTTGATACGCTCTGCAGGATATTCAGGGTCGCATGGGATGTAAGCAGCACCAGCCTTCATGACGCCGAACATGGCAATGAGATGCCAGCTCCTGCGAGGCAACAGCAGACATACTCGGTCGCCTGGCACTACACCTTTATTTATTAATGCATGCGCAAGGAGGTTGGCCTTTGCATTGAACTCCCGATAGGTCAGCGTCTCATTGCAGGCAATAAGCGCCGTAGCGTCAGGAGTCTGCTCTGCCCAATACTCTACCGATTCGTGGAAGAGCTTGAAGCGGATAGCCTCCGGATCGAGACACGTATGTCGCAGCTGATCGAGTTCCATTCGCGAAGCGTCATTGAGCATCGATACATGCTTCATTAACTCATTCTTGCCGGCATTGACGATGGCCAAAGCAGTAGCTGCGATGCAGTCGGCCATACGCTGAATGCTGTCGTTGTTGTAGTAAGCCGCGTTATACTCGATGGTCACACCCTCATCCCAGATGCGCACAGCGATTTTGAACTTGGCTGCACCTTCATCGAGCGACTGCAGCGTTGTTTCCTGTTCATACAGCATGTACTTATCAAGCACACCTACCTGATACTCGAACATCAGGCTAGGCTGGAAACCGTAGTCAGCTGCAATCTGCGCAAAAGGATACTCCTCATGGTCGATAGCAGCATTAAAGGTGTCTGCACATTGCAGTACGAACTGCTCTACCGTCTGATCTGCAAGCTTGCAAGCCAATGGCAAGGTGTTGACAAACATGCCTATCGTATCGGCAATGTCTACATTACTGCGACCATTGCTGATCGTGCCGAGATAGACCTGCTTGTTGTTGGTGAAACGTGACGCCACATAAGACGTAGCAGCCAGGAAGACGGCCGAAGGAGACACACCAAGTGACTGTGCATACGCGTTGATAGCAGCCATATCAGTAGCGGCTTTCACGACGATGCCTTCTCCGCGATCGTTCTCACCATTCTTGTCGGCTGGGATTTCTGTCGCAGTATCAAAGTCCTTGAGCTGCTCGGCAAAGTAGGCCTTGCAGGCATCATACTTTGCACGGTCGTTCTGCTGCTGTGCTGCGAAGTGGAGATAAGAACAGCTTTCTGCCTCCACCTCCTGATGCATCATGCGTGCCAGGAACTCCTTGATAAACATGTCATAGCTACCTCCGTCACAGACAAGATGATGCATATCCATAAACAACTGCAAATCTTCCTCTGTGACAATGATCTCGAAGCGATAGAGCGGACCTGTCGCCAGGTCGAAAGGCTTGATGAACTCCGTCTTATAGTTCGCGGCCTCCGCACAGCTCAGGGTGCGAATGGCAATGGTGACCTCCTGCTTGCTGATCATCTGGCAAGCCTCACCATTCTTCTCTCCAAAAATGATGCTCAGCGCAGGATGTGCATCGATGATGGCCTTGACCACAGCTACAGCCTCATCGGCATTCGCACTCTTTGGCAGATGTAGGATATAGGGCAGGTTGTAAGCGATACTCTCAGGATTGCGCAGACAATCAATGTACACACCCTGCTGCGCGAAAGTCAATGGCGCAGTAGTTTCCTCTGCCGCACTGACCGGCGCATCCTTGCCTGCCGAAGCGCCATTCTTATCCGAAGCGCTATTATTGCCCGATGGTTGGATTCCCCCTGACAGCAGAGCATCGAGAATCTGGTTCTCAATATCGAAGATACTGATGCCCGACATCAGTTCCTTTCCCGTCAGCTTGATGCCGAACTCCTTATGTATATACACCGCATAGCGCATAGCCAGCAGAGAGGTAAGTCCGCAGAGCTTCAATGGCTTGGTGAGACTAACCTTGTCAGTACCAATGAGCTGGCACAGCAGGTCTGAGAGGGTACGCTCTATCCTATTGAGCTCACGCGATGGAGCGTCATTGTCACTTTCATCCTCACTCTCTGCCATCTGAGGTATTGGCAGCGAACGCTTGTCAACCTTACCGTTAGGTGTATAAGGGATCGTCTCCAGCAGCATCAGTTCCTCAGGAATCATAAAGTCGGTGACAGACTCCGACATGACCTTCTTGATTTCGTCGGCCGTAGCTTCCATGCCGTCCTTAAGCTGATAGTAGCCGAAAAGGTGACCGGCACCAGCTATCTCCTTGACGGCTGCAGCGGCAAAGCTCACGGCCGGATGGCGAAGCATAGCACTCTCCACCTCTCCAAGTTCGATACGCAATCCACGGAGCTTCACCTGTCCATCCATACGTCCCACAAACTCAATGGTGCCATCCTCCAGTATCTTGGCAGCATCGCCTGTGCGGTAGGCGCGCTTGCCTTCATAGGCCACAAACTTCTCGGCAGTGACATCCGGACGGTTGAGGTAGCCGCGACCTACTCCCACGCTGATAATCAGCAGCTCACCCTCTGTACCTGGAGCCACCTCATGGAGATCCTTGTCCACCACAATCACCTCATAGCCTTGCTGAGCCTTGCCCAGGTTCTTACCGTCGTCAAAGCCTGCAATCGGCTTCATGGTAGCCGAGATCGTGGCCTCGGTAGGACCATAGATATTGAAGAACTTATAACCCTTTGGGGCCTCCATTGGCGGCAACTTCTCACCACCTGTACTGATCGACTTGATCGAAGGCATCTCAAAGAGCGATGCTATCTGGCATCCGATCTGTGTAGTAAAAAATGCCACCGAAATCTTATTCTCATTGATGAAGTCACCGATAGCCACCAGATCGAGGCGTGTCTCATTATCGAGGATATACACGCAAGCACCTGCCATGAAGGTCGGATAGAGATCGAGCATGTGCGCATCAAAGCCGAAGTTGGCATACGCAATGGTGCGGTCACTGTTGTTCAATCCGGTATTAGCAACATATCCCTTGCACCAGTTCACCAGGCCTGCCTGTTCGAGGAGGACACCTTTCGGCTTGCCTGTCGAACCTGAGGTATAGAGCACCACCAGCAGAGACTGAGCGCCGAAGTCTTCTGGCAACTGCGCCTGTGCATCCGGGAGCGCAGCTATTTCATGACTTTCAAAGACCTCCTTGTCCCACGACGGCATGATCTGTCGCACCAGACCATCATCAGACAGGATAAGGCCGACACCTGCATCATCACACATAAACGAAAGTCGCTCTTCGGGGAAGTGCGGGTCGAGAGGCATATAAGCAGCACCGCATTTCATCACGGCCAAAGGATAGACGACCATGAGCTCTGAGCGGTCAATCATCACGCCCACTATACTCTCGGTCTTCACGCCGCAGTCCTTCTGCAGATGTGCGGCAATGCGGTCACTGAGCTGATCAATCTCGCCGTAGGTAAATGACTTTCCTTTATATACAACTGCAGCCTTATCCCGATTCTCGGCAACGCTCTGCTGCCAGTACTTTAGTATGATCTGATGTTCCATCATCAAGGGGGTTGGGTGGATATTAATTGAGTACAAACATCTTGTCAAAGTGAGTCACAGAAAGTACCTCCATAACGTTCTCATTGACGCCATGCAGTGTGACTCTCTGCCCGGCAGCACCGGCAGCCTTGCGGATGCGGAGCAGCAGACGAAGACCTGAACTCGAGATATATTCAAGCTGCGTGCAATCAATGGTGATAGGCTGGGCGGCAGCAGCCTCTATCTCTTTGACCTGTGCTTCTACCTGTTGTGCTGCAAGGGTATCAAGGCTTCCGATCATAGTCACAAGCATCTGTTCTTGATTCTTTTTGATTTCAATGTTCATATTAGTATTTGTTTGTGGATTAACGTGTCAGATTTTCTTTATCATTCTCTTAGCGATTATTTCTGATGCAAAGCATCGTGATATCATCACTCTGCGGCGCATTGCCGGCATGTGACCTCACGCTCTGCAGCAGATGAGCAATGATCTTTTCAGGAGTCTCTGATGAGCAGTCAGCAGCACAGCGCAGCGTAGCGTCATCACCGAACTTCTCATTGGCAGGATTCATGGCCTCCGTCACTCCGTCGGTATAGAGCAGCAGCGTGTCACCCTGACTCAACTGCAAAGTGTGCGACGGGTATTCGGCCTCATCCCACACACCCAGCGGCGTACTTTCCGATTCGGCGAAGAACCTTGTCTCACCCCCATGAATGAGGATCGGCGCATTGTGTCCGGCATTGCAGTATTCCAGCATTCCCGTCGTGAGGTCGAGACGTCCGAAGAAGAAGGTCACAAAGTTGCACTGCTCGTTGTCGGTGCAGAGCGAGCGATTGATCTGTTGCACGGCTTCGGTTGTCGTCTGGGCCGATGCAGCATTGCGGAACAGATAGTGTGTGGCCGCCATGAAGAGCGATGCTGGAACACCCTTTCCGCTCACATCACCGATGCAGAAATACAGAATATCCTGCTCGATGAAGTAGTCATAAAGATCTCCACCCACTTGCAGAGCCGGATGCAGACAGCCATGGATTGAGACTTCCGGCCTCTCTGGGAATGGTGGGAACCGATGTGGCACCAGCTGTCGCTGCGTATCGGCAGCAATCTTCAGTTCATGCAGCATGGCCGCCTTGACCTCGGCATTATGTCGTTCCCTCTGGACGTAAGGACGCGCTACAAATCTGACGGTCTGGGCAATGGCCAGAACCATGCAGAGCAGCAATAATACAATCATGATCACCATCTGCCAGATCAGCGGAGTCAACTTCTCTGTGATGATGTGCCGGTCGGCAGTAAAGACGATGCGCCATCCCAATCGTTCTACATTGCGCTCCTCCACAATCTGCTCCTCAGGCGATAGCTCCAGGATGTAGTCAGCGGGCGAAATGATCAGTTGGCCTTCGCGGCTGTAGATCGAGACATCAATATCAGATCGTATCTTATACTTTCTGACAATCTCCTCAATCCATTTTTCCAGCACCATTGTGCAGAACATACCACGGCAATGGTCATCAGGATCATAGATCGGCACACTGAAGCATTGCAGCCTCGCCTCCGGGAAATCCCTTGGCGTGAAAGGCACGCACCAGAATTCCTCTTCCTGACTATACGACTTGATCCAGTTCAGGTCATCCTTGAGATTCGTTACCACATGAGGCATGGCCACGCATTCGCCTTTCTTGCCAAAAAAACCACGGTAGACCGAGCAAATCGTGGCCGTCGTATCACTGCCAGTAGCCACAGCCAGCGTGACAGCATCTATACATTCAGTGTCGTGCAACAATTCAGACAGGATCGTATCCATCTGATGTCTCCGAGGCTCATCGATGATTTCTTCGACGAAGGAGGCGGCAGTCTTGGTAATATACTCCACTCGTATCATGCGCTGATTGATGAGCTTGATAGTGGTATCAATGTCGCTCATCAGCTGCGCTCTCACTTCCTTCTCATACCCCTGGTGCAGCAGAGCCGCAGCGATGACCATGATGATGGTAGCCACGACCGATACAGAGCCGACCACCCACATCGTCATGCGCATCTGCAGACCTAATCCGATGCGAAAGATGTTCCGGAGTTTTTTCATTTTACTTAATTATTAATGGCGCAAATATAATCACTTGCTGGCAAACCCACAACATTTTGGCAAGAAATTTGCATTATCCTTTGCGATTTATTATTTATTTGCATAATTCGTGCAAATATTGACCATTTCAAATCATTTCAAGGATGAAAAATTTGGCACATTGGAGAGTTATTGTTATCTTTGCACTCACATAAAGATTCATAAATGATCTCACACATGAGAAAGTTCTTCACACTGTCAGCGATGATAGCATTGACTATCACGACAACGATATGGGCACAGCCTCGTCTGGAATTGGTCAATAACAACACGGCAAGGATCAATGCCAATGACAAGCCGATGCTGATGATCGGTGGCGAGTTAGGAAACTCTTCGGCTTCTACTCCTGAGGACGTGAAGCGCACCTTTGCTCATCTCCACAAGTTAGGCCTCAATACCGTGCTGGCTCCTGTCTCGTGGGAACTGATTGAACCTCAGGAAGGAAACTTCGATATGAGTTCGCTCGATGTCATACTGTCCGAAGCAAGACGCAACGAGCTGAAGGTCGTACTTCTGTGGTTCGGAGCTTGGAAGAACTCGATGAGCTGCTATGCGCCAGAGTGGTTCAAGCGTGATGTGAAGCGTTTCCCTCGCGCTCATGCTCTGGAAGATAGGCCTGTGGAAGAAGCCTCCTCGCTCAGCCAAAATGTGTTGGAGGCCGACAAGCGAGCTTTCTGCCGCATCATGGAGCATCTGCGCGATCATGACGCCGCAGAGCAGACGGTCATCATGGTACAGGTGGAGAATGAGATAGGAATGATCGACGTGCCTCGCGACTATTCAGCAGATGCCACCAAGCTCTACCAGAGTGCCGTTCCGCAGCAGCTGACCGACTATCTGAAGAAGAATCAGAAGTCACTGCACCCCTACCTGAAAGAGAAGCTGCAGCCACAGGCAAAAGCAAATGCCAACTGGCCGCAACTCTTTGGCGATGACATCTATACAGAAGAAATCTTCCAGACATGGACCTACGCCACCTACGTCGAGCAGATTGCCAGAGCCGGACGCGCCATCTACAATCTGCCGATGTATGTCAACGTAGCTCTCAACAGCCGCGACCGCCAGCCTGGTCAATACCCATCGGGAGGACCGTTGGCTCACCTCATCGACCTCTGGCATTGCGGAGCGCCTTCCATCGACGTGCTCGGAGTCGACATCTATGACAAAGGTATAAAGTCGTGGCTCTCAAAGTATCATCTGACCAATAATCCGCTCTTCGTCCCGGAGATTCGACTGGAGGACAAGGACGCCATGTATGCGCTCTATGCTTTCGGTCATCATGGTGCGATGGGATTCTGTCCGTTCAGCATCGAAGACTATCCGCTTTATAATCATTCCAAAGGCAATGATATGAGCGGCATGGATCTTTCGCAGGACGACCAGCTCAATGCTTTCACCACAGGTGGTTCCACCCTCTCCCCGCTTGCTGCATCATATCAGCTCCTGCGCCAGGCAGAGCCTTTGATCCTGGAGCGTCAAGGCACCAAGGACATGGATGCTATATTGCTCGAAAATGAGCAGCGTGAGGCCGAAATCATCACTCCCGACGGCATTCGCCTCACGATCAAGCACAGCTATTCCCTCGGTTGGGAACCAGGAGCCAAGGATCCTGAATGGCCGGAAGCCGCCTGTATCATCCTCCGTCTCGGCAAGGAAGACTATCTCGTCATGGGTAGCGGCGTTGTGGTAACATATTCCGATGCGAAGGCTGATAAAACTTGGAAGAAGGGGGACACACGTATAGGACTTGCCAAATGTGAGTCGGTAACCCTGACAGATGGCAAAATGCAGATCAAGCGCCATCTCAGTGGTGACCAGACGCACCAAGGTCGACACGTCCGCATCCCTGTCGGAGAGTTTGATATCCAGCATTTCAGATTATATCGTTACTAAAAAGGAATCATGACAACAAGATTTCAACGTTCTGTACGTAACGTTGAAATCCTTGGTCGTGGCATATCTTCCACGGTACCGTGACAACGATGCCGTGATGCAGGAATGGACGCCGTGAGGTCAGGACGTCCATTCTTTGTTGCAGGAACGGACGCCGCGGACTCAGGACGTCCATTCTTTGTTGCAGGAATGGACGCCGTGCATTCAGGACCCTCTCTCTTATCAGTAACAGATACTATGTTGCCGAAACGACTAAGTATTCGGAGATCAAAAACACCATAATAATTGTTAAATAAATTGCATTACTATTCTTTTATCTTGGAAAATCAGAAAAAACGCAGTATATTTGCACCTTGGTTTTGAAGATTTCGCAATTAGTTTGTATAACTGCGTGTGAGATGTTTCACTAACTATTTTAGAGACTACTACTGAATGAACATTACCTTATGTGCATGTGCTTCCCGCACCTTTATTGATAAGACTCAGGTTGCCAAACTTGCAGCCATGGCTCAGTGTGCCGGTATTGACGTGGAGATCGTAGAGGATCTTTGCGAAATCTGCGAGAACCATCCTGAGCAGGTCAAGGCCATCGCTCAGACGACCATTGTGGCATGTCACTCACGCGCCATCAAGAACCTCATGGATTGGGTGGGCGAAAAGAACGAGCAAGCGCTGAACCTCAGGAGTCACTCGGCAGAAGAGCTGATGCGCATCCTCACCGAACAGTCTGGATGCGAGGTGCCAAGCGATGAAGCTTCTGTCAGCAAAATGGCTGAGGAGGAGGCTCGTATCCTGGCAGAGGTAAAAACCTATCCGAAGAAGGTGGGCGATGACGCCTGGTATCCTACCCTCGATAAGAAGGCATGTGCAGAATGTGGTAAGTGCTTCGCATTCTGTCCGTTCGGCGTGTATGAAAAAGTGGAAGACAGGGTGCGCGTAATGAATCCACACCGCTGCAAGAATAACTGTCCTTCATGTGCACGATTCTGTCCGGCCAGTGCCATCGTCTTCCCTAAGTACGACAAGAGCCCTATCAATGGTGGCGACCTGCAGGAGGAGATTACGGCACGTAACGGTAACGCTCAGGAACTCTTTAACGAGGCGCTTCGCAAGAAACTGGCGGCTCGCAGACAATCAATCATCAAATCATAAGCATGGCTCTCGTCGAATACACTTCGCTGCTTGGCATTGCTGGACGTGTGATGCGCCAGACGCCCGTAAGGCTGCTTTGGAAGTTTGCCTGGAACTTCGGATGGCGTAATCTCTGGAATCTGCATAATTTCAAGAAACGCTCGGCCAAGGGGAAGAAATTTTTCCCTGCTTTCGTCATGATCAGCGTGACCGAAACCTGCAATCTGAGTTGCAGCGGCTGCTGGGTAAGTGCCGGAGGTAAGCAGTGTCTGAGCATCGAACAGCTCAACGGCATCATCAATGACTGCAAGGCCGAGGGCAGCTACTTCTTCGGCATCCTGGGTGGCGAACCGCTGCTTTACAAGGGGTTGCTGGAGGTGATGGAGTCGCATCCTGACTGCTACTTCCAGCTCTTCACCAACGGCACGATGCTGACCGATGAGGTAGCTCAGCGCCTCCGCAAGATGGGGCATGTCACGCCGCTCATCAGCATCGAAGGACTCAAGGAGGAGAGCGACCGTCGCCGTGGAAAGAACGATGTTTATGAGCGAAGCCTGCGGGGTATCCGTGCTTGTAGGAAGGCTGGATTGATCTTCGGTGTGGCGGCGAGCATCTGCAAGAATAACATTGACGAACTGGTGACGCGCGATCATATTGAAAGAGTAGCGAAGGAGGGAGCGGCTTATCTATGGTACTATATCTACCGTCCAGTAGGAGCACGGCCTTGTCCGGAGGTGGCATTGGACAAAGAAGAAATCAAGCGGTTGCGAACCTTCCTCGTCGAAGAACGTCGCACAGCGCCTGTGGTGCTGATCGACACGTATTGGGACGATAAGGGGGTGGCCATGTGTCCGGGTGCTACCGGCATGAGCCATCACATCGGACCTTCGGGTGCGGTAGAGTTCTGTCCTCCGCTGCAGATGGCACGGGAGTTCATCAATGCCGACGGTAGCGACACGGCGGCGAAATTCAAGGATTCG
Organism: Bacteroidales bacterium; assembly: GCA_045598885.1. Classification (GTDB taxonomy): domain Bacteria; phylum Bacteroidota; class Bacteroidia; order Bacteroidales; family UBA3663; genus Liminaster. The sequence goes on along the minus strand of JAZRVB010000114.1, from coordinate 222 downwards.
GATTTCATGTCCAATCTGCGCGTGATGACCGCTGAGACGACACGTGGCTGCATCCTGATGGAGGATCCGCAGAAGCTGGCAGAGTTCCTGCAGCAGCAGAATGCCAGCGAGACAACCAGCCGCCGCACGGTGATGAATGAATACCAGCAGATGCAGCATGTATCGGGTCACGACATGGGTGAAGAAGCGATTCCTGAACGAAGCGCGCCTTACCGCTGGCTG
>JAZRVB010000113.1:0-5210 GCA_045598885.1 Bacteroidales bacterium | reverse complement strand
AGCAGAATGTGATGATAATATAATAATGTGCCATATATTTGCGGTGTTAAACTTGACAAATGATTATTTTAAGGATATAAATTTAGCAAAAATCGATTAGCAAATGGTACAGAAAGCAAAGAAGCAACCCAAGGTGGAAGGCCTCTACTGTGCGGCCAACGAGCACGATGCCTGCGGTGTGGGCATGGTGGTGAACATCCACGGTGGCAAGAGTCACGACTTGGTGGACAATGCGCTGAAAGTGCTTGAGAACATGGAGCACCGTGGCGCTGAGACACGCGACAAGACCGGCGATGGTGCCGGTATCCTTATACAGATTCCTCATGAGTTCATCCTCCTGCAGGGTATTCCTGTACCGGAGAAGGGTCGTTACGGCACGGGCCTTGTGTTCCTGCCTAAGGACGAGGAGCGCCAGAGCGAGATCCTTTCGATCATGATCGAGGAGATTGAGCGTGCCGGCTTGAACCTCATGCATCTGCGTGCCGTCCCTACCAACCCTGAGGTGCTTGGCGTAGGCGCTCGTGCCGTGGAGCCAGACATCAAGCAGGTGTTTATCACTTGCGAGGGTCAGAACGACGAGAACTTCAACCTTGAGCGCGTACTCTACAAGGTGCGCAAGAAGATTGAGAACCGTGTGGAGGACGAGGATTTCTACATCTGTTCGCTCTCAAGCAAAGACATTATATATAAAGGTATGCTGACTTCGGGTCAGTTGCGCCGATACTTCCCTGACTTGAGCAACAACTACCTCACCTCAGGCCTTGCGCTGGTTCACTCGCGCTTCTCGACCAACACCTTCCCGAAGTGGAAGCTGGCTCAGCCTTTCCGTTTCCTCTGCCACAATGGTGAGATCAATACCGTAAGAGGTAACCGTGGCTGGTTCCAAGCACGTGAGACCGTCCTTTCAAGTCCTGCTTTGGGCGATGTGAAGGAGATCAAGCCAATCCTCCAGCCAGAGATGAGCGACTCGGCTTCGCTCGACAATGTATTCGAATTCCTCGTCATGAGCGGTATGTCGCTGCCACAGGCAATGGCTATCCTCGTGCCAGAGTCGTTCAACGATAAGAACCCTATCTCTGAGGATCTTAAGGCATTTTATGAGTATTACTCGATCCTCATGGAGCCATGGGATGGTCCTGCAGCCTTGATGTTCTCCGACGGCCGTTTCGCCGGTGGTATGCTCGACCGTAACGGCCTCCGTCCATCGCGTTACACCATCACCAGGCAGGGTATGATGGTGGTTGCCTCTGAGGTGGGTGTGATGGATTTCGAACCAGGAGATGTGATCAGCAAGGGCCGTCTGCAACCAGGAAAGATCCTCCTTATCGATACACAGGAAGGCAAGATCTACTACGATGGTGAGATCAAGGAGCAGCTCGCTCATGAGCATCCTTACCGCCAGTGGCTCTCGACCAACCGTATTGAGCTCGAGAAACTGAAGAGTGGCCGTAAGGTGGATAACTCTGTGCCAAACTTCGAGCGCAGATTGCTCAACTTCGGCTTCGGTCAGGAAGACATCGACAAGACCGTAGTGCCAATGGCTGTGAATGGTCAGGAGCCGGTTGCAGCCATGGGCAATGATACTCCATTGGCCGTAATCAGCGACCGCCCACAGGTGTTCTTCAACTACTTCCGTCAGCAGTTCGCACAGGTTACCAACCCTGCCATCGACCCAATCCGTGAGGAACTCGTCATGAGCCTCACCGAGTACATCGGTCGCGTAGGCCACGGTATTCTGACCCCTGATGAGAGCAACTGCCACATGGTGCGCCTGCCTCAGCCGGTGCTCAACAATACTCAGCTCGACATTCTCTGCAACATCCGCTATAAGGGCTTCAACACCGTGAAGCTGCCAATCCTCTTCGAGATCGAGAAGGGTGCAAGCGGCCTCCGTCAGGCCATCGAGGATCTTTGCCATCAGGCAGAACAGAGTGTTGATGAGGGTGTTAACTATATTATTCTGAGCGACCGTGACATCGATGAGACACACGCAGCCATCCCTTCATTGTTGGCTGTCTCGGCCGTACACCATTACCTGATCAGCGTCCAGAAGCGCGTACAGACGGCTCTGATCGTAGAGTCGGGTGAGATCCGTGAGGTGATGCATGCTGCATTGCTCCTCGGCTACGGTGCTTCGGCCATCTGTCCATACATGACCTTCGCCGTACTCGACGATCTGGTGAAGAAGCACAAGATTCAGGAGGAGTACAGCACCGCAGAGAAGAACTACATCAATGCTGTGGATAAGGGCTTGAAGAAGATCATGTCGAAGATGGGTATTTCGACCATCCGTTCTTACCGTGGTGCTAAGATTTTCGAAAGCATCGGTTTGAGCGAGGATCTGCTCCGTCGCTACTTCGGCACAGAGATTTCGACCATCGGCGGCATCGGCCTTCGCGATATTGCACGCGATGCAATCCGTCTGCACGATGAAGGCTTCAAGCCAGTGGAGGTCAACGAGTTCCTGCCAAATAACGGACAGTTCAACTACCGCAAGGACGGCATCCTGCACGCTTGGAATCCTGAGACCATCGCCAACCTGCAGATCGCTACACGCCTGGGTTCGTATAAGAAGTTCAAGGAGTGGGAGAGCATGGTGGATGACAAGGAGAAGCCAATCTTCATCCGCGACTTCTTCGGCTTCAAGAAGGCTGCTACCCCTACGCCATTGGAGGAGGTGGAATCGACCGAAAGCATCGTCCGCCACTTCGTAACCGGTGCGATGTCGTTCGGTGCATTGAGCATCGAGGCACATGAGGCTTTGGCAATCGCCATGAACAAGATCGGAGCACGAAGCAACACCGGTGAGGGTGGTGAGGACAACGAGCGCTACCATACAGAGATCGATGGCGTTTCGCTGTCGAGCAAGACCAAGCAGATTGCGTCTGGCCGCTTCGGTGTAACCGCTGAGTATCTGGTCAATGCAGAAGAAATTCAGATCAAGGTGGCACAGGGTGCTAAGCCTGGAGAGGGTGGTCAGTTGCCTGGATTCAAGGTCAACAAGATCATTGCCAAGACCCGTAACGCCATCCCTGGAATCTCGCTCATCTCGCCTCCACCACATCACGATATCTATTCGATTGAGGACCTTGCGCAGCTGATCTTCGACCTCAAGAATATCAACCCAACCGCTGCCGTGAGCGTCAAGCTCGTTGCTGAAAGTGGTGTAGGTACCATCGCTGCCGGTGTGGCTAAGGCAAAGGCCGACCTCATCGTCATCTCGGGTGCCGAGGGTGGTACGGGTGCTTCGCCAGCCAGCTCAATGCGCTTCGCAGGTATTTCGCCTGAGATCGGTTTGGCTGAGACACAGCAGACACTCGTTATCAATGGTTTGCGTAATCAGGTACGTCTGCAGACGGATGGTCAGTTGAAGACCGCTCGCGACGTCATTGCAATGGCTATGTTGGGTGCTGATGAGTTCTCATTCGGTACTCTGCCGCTGATCGTCCTCGGTTGCGTTATGATGCGCAAGTGTAACACCAACACCTGTCCGGTGGGTGTGGCTACACAGGACGAGAAGCTCCGTGCACGCTTCATGGGTAAGGCCGACTATGTGGTCAACTTCTTCACCTTCCTTGCCGAGCACGTACGCGAGTACCTTTCAGAAATGGGTGTACGTTCGCTCAAGGAGATCATCGGTCGCACAGATCTTATCGAAGTTCATGCAGCCGATCCATCGACCAAGCAGGGAACCATCGACTTCTCACGCTTACTCACCTTGCCAGAGACCGACAAGGCTCTCTACTGGGATCGTGGCGCCTTCACTAAGGTGGAGGGCGTGAAGGATGAGGAGATCATCAAGGCCGCTAAGAACGCCATCGAGACAGGCGAGGAGGTCAACCTCGACTTCGCCATCAAGAATACCGACCGTGCGGTGGGTACGATGCTCTCGGGTCTCATCGCCAAGAAGTATGGTGAGGCTGGTTTGGCCGACGGTACGATCAATATCAAGTTCAAGGGTTCTGCAGGTCAGTCGTTCGGCGCATTTGCCGTTAAGGGCGTGAACCTCAAGCTCGAAGGTGAGTCGAACGACTACTTCGGCAAGGGCCTCTCAGGTGGTCGAATCTCGATCTTGCCACCAGCTCGTTCGAGCAAGGACTTCGTGCCAGAAGACAACATCATCGCTGGTAATACCGGCCTCTATGGTGCTACCACCGGTGAGCTTTATGTCAACGGTCGAGTAGGCGAGCGTTTCGGTGTACGTAACTCGGGTGCCACTGCCGTCATCGAGGGTGCTGGCGACCACTGCTGCGAATACATGACCGGCGGTCGTGTGGTAGTACTTGGCGAGACGGGTCGTAACTTCGCTGCCGGTATGTCGGGCGGTCTGGCTTATGTCTGGGACAAGAACCACAACTTCGACTACTTCTGTAACATGGACATGGTGGAGATCAGCCTAGTCGAAGAAGCTGCTTACCGCAAGGAGCTAAAGGAGCTGATCCGCAAGCACTATCTCTACACCGGTTCGCCTCTCGCCGGCCGCATGCTCGACGACTGGAACCGTTATGTCGAGGAGTTCGTCCTTGTCATTCCAATCGAGTACAAGCGTGTGCTTGAGGAGGAGAAGGTAAGGAAGTTGCAGGAGAAGATTAAGGCGATACAGGAGTAATAGACCCTCCCCCGACCCCTCCACAAGGGAGGGGAGTAGGATGTGTCAGATATCGAAAAGCCTTACTCGAGATTATAATCATTAGTATAATATATTACTCATAATCCCCCGTTAGTGAAAAGAGTAATCACTCCCCTCCCTTGTGGAGGGGCAGGGGGAGGGTCTATATGGGAAACCCAAGAGCATTTTTAACCGTACCTCGCAAGGACGCAGGTTATCGTCCGATCCACGAGCGTGTGAAGGATTTCAGTGAGGTCGAACAGACACTCAATACAAAAGACCGTCAGGAGCAGGCAAGCCGCTGTATGGATTGCGGTGTGCCATTCTGCCACTGGGCTTGTCCACTCGGTAACAAGGATCCTGAGTGGAACGACGCTCTCTATCGCGGAGAGTGGGAAACCGCTTATAAGATCCTCAAGAAGACCAATGACTTCCCTGAGTTCACCGGCCGTATCTGTCCGGCACTCTGCGAGAAATCGTGTGTCCTCTACCTCACCACCGGCAACGCTGTCACCAACCGAGAGAACGAGTGTGCCATTGCCGAGCGCGCCTTCCTCGAAGGTTACGTTACCATCGAGAACCCTGAGCGCAACGGCAAGAA
>JAZRVB010000112.1:0-9261 GCA_045598885.1 Bacteroidales bacterium | reverse complement strand
GGTAGTAATAATGGCAGATAAGCGCAAGAAGATAAATCCTATCAAGGTTCGTTACAAGGAACTCGCTGACGGCAGCAAGTCCATCTATCTTGACTACATGGTAGATGGGCAGCGCAAGAGTGAGTTCCTGAAGATGTATCTACTGCCAGGTCGTTCAGAAGATGTGAAACGCATGAACGATCACACGCGCCGTGCCGTTGCCAATATCATTTCCCAGCGCATGGCAAATCTTGCCCATGACAAAAATGCCAATGCTGGTGTTGATGACAGCAGACGATTGTTGACTGATGTCTGTACCGAATACGGAGCACTCCGTTCCAAGCGTGGAAGCAAGGGCGCAAAGGCGCGTTATCAGCGACTCTGCTATCATATAAAGAAGGTAAACGCGCACATACGCATGTGGGAGGTGAATCTTGATTTTGTCAAGGCTCTTGCCGATAATATGATGAAGAAGGAGCGCACCGCAGCAGGCGAACCACTTGCCAAGGCTACTATCACAGGTATGATCTCTGCCCTAAGCAGTGTGATGCAGTATGCCCAACGAAAAGGTATGGTGAAGGAGAATCCCGTCGAGCTCTTTGACAGCAGCACAATCCAAGGACCTGTCCACAAGCGCAACTACCTTATTGCAGATGAGATTAAGAAACTCATAGATACACCGTGCAGTAACGAGGATTATAAGAATCTCTTCATCTTCGGGTGTTTCGTCGGATTGCGCTACTGTGACCTTCGCACACTCAAATGGAAGGACATCATCGTCGAGGATGGTGAGACACGCATTGAGAAGATGATGAGCAAGACCAGACACATGGTCTATGTCCCGATGAACAGGATTGCCATGAAATATCTTCCTCCCCGACGTGACTTCGACGAACTTGTATTTCCAGACCTCCCCTTCGGAATAGCTGACGTTGATACCGTCATCAAGGAATGGGCAAAGGCAGCAGGTATCAAAAAGACTGTCACGTTCTATACTGCCAGGCATACCTTCGCGACACTTACCCTTGCCCAGGGAGCAGACCTGTTTGCCGTCAGCCAGTTGATGGGACACAAGGATATTACGACAACCTCCGGCTACGCTGAGATCATCGATGCCAAGAAGGAAGCTGATATATCTCTCCTTGACAACTTGTTTGCCGACTATAGAAACAAGGAAAATATCAATACTGACAATTATACTGAGTGCAATGGTCTTCTCAATCATGATTGGGAACTCAAACTGCCTATGTCAGAGGTCATAGACATTGCCTACCGCTATTTTCAGAAAACATCCAAGCGTGACCTTGGTTATTACTACAATCTGTTGAAACGCTACATGGAGCAGTATAGGGAGGGAATCCGTATCTGTGATATAACAAGCGAGAGTACAACGGAGTTTGTGGACTTCCTGCAAAGCAAGGCTACGGACGAACATGACCGCAAGTTATGCCGGATGAAGGTAGAGGAAGCCATCCAGACCTATGAGGACACCCTGCGTGTTGCTGTCAAGCACAAGTGGATCAAAGAGAACTATGCTTTTGATATTGACAGATTCTGGCTGAATGGCTACATCAGTACTCGCGAAGACCTGACGGATGAGGAACTGGCGATTCTCAATGCTACACCTTGCTGTGACCCTGTCATCAAGAGCGTATTCATGTTCTGTTGCTATTGCAACTTTACGCACGAAGAGGCATTTGAACTGAAATGGAGCAACGTCTCGAAGAACGAAAACGGCAGGTTTGTCATCAGCAGGTATATCCAACGCCAAAGGACGCATAGCACTTTCACCGTTCCAAGTCCGGCAGAGAAATACATACCAGAGCGCATAGAAAGTAGCGAACTTGTCTTTCATCCGCAAAGTACCGAAACAAAGTACATCAACGATGTATTCAGGATATGGACAAGGGATTCCATCCTTGAAAGACGTGTCACATTCAATATCTACAAGGCAACCTTTGCACGTATCTACGCTGACAAGAGAAGAGCTATCCGCCAAAAATACGATAATGGCTAACAAGAAGAAACATAAGGAATCGGCAACGATACGCTATCGTGAGCTGGCAGATGGGCGCAAGTCCATCTACCTCGACATACGTGTGGATGGCAACCGCCAGTACCGCACGCTGAACCTGTATCTTCTTCCCGAAACTGACTTTCTGTCAAAGCAGAAGAACAGGGAGACGCTTGCCCAGGTAGAGAAAATCAAGGAAGAGACCATCATCGAGAAGATGTATGCTCGTGCCGGTCTTGATGACCGCTCCTTCCTTGGACACACCACTCTGGTTGACTGGATGCAGAAGTACTATGAGAAGCAGAGAGCGGAGGAGAAATCAGAGACCTCACTTCTGACTATCCTTCGCCTGCAGAATGAGATTCGCGAGTTCGATCCAGAGATAAAGCTCGAGGAGGTTGACCTTGACTTTGCTAATAATTTTGCTGAGTATCTCCGCAACCGTGACGCCATGCGCGCCACAGCGTCAGGCAAGATAAGCAATAACAGTGTCGTTGTCAATCTCAGCATTGTAAGCGCAGCGCTTAACTATGCAAGACGTGAGCGCATCATCCATCGCAACCCCTTCCTTGATGCACATTTCAACAGCCTGAAGGAACAGACGCATGTCGGTTTTCTTACTCCGAATGAGGTATGCCGCATGATGGACACCTACTGCAGCAAGCCAGCATTGAAGACTGCATTCATGTTCGGATGCTTCACAGGAATCCGTTATAGTGACATCATGAATCTGACATGGCGTAACGTTATCATGGATGGAGAGCACTGGCGACTGGAGTTCTCACAGACAAAGACAGGTGAGTTCGTGTCCATTCCTCTTTCGAAGATGGCGATTCTCTATCTTCCCAAATATAAGAAATCGTATAGCAAGGATAGAAAGGTGTTTGAGTTCATCGAACGACAACTTATCAAGACACCACTACTAAGGTGGGCAAAGCTCGCAGGAGTTACGAAAGATCTTACCTTCCACATGAGCCGTCATACCTTTGCCTGTCTCTGCATTGAGGCTAGCATTGACATATACACTATAGGCAAACTCCTTGGACACCGAAGCATCAAGAGTACGCAGGTGTATTCCTATGTGATGGATGGCAGAAAGGAAGCCGCCGTTTCCCTTCTTGACAAGCTGAACATCCTAGAGGAATTGTTCGATGATGACGACGATGACAATGATGAAGAATGCTGAACCATGGTACTGAAGAAGAAATATGACCCGATAAAGATACGCTTCAAGTTGCTCAAGAACGGCAACCGATCCATCTATCTTGACTACAAGGCAGATGGCAAGCGTGTGGCAGAGTACGTAAAGATGTACCTGCTGCCGGGTCGTTCGCCTGAGGTAAAACGTCTCAATGAGCACACGCTGCGTGCTGTTGCCAACGTCAAGGCTCAGCGTCTTACCAATATAGCATGGGACAAGGAGGCTAACGACGGCATTGCCGATAGCAAGCGAATGCTGTTCGATGTCATCGATGAATATGCTGAACTGCGTCTGCGCCGTGGAACCAAGAGTGCAAGGACATCCTACGGAAACCTCAAGCGTCATATTGCCCTGTTCAATTCTGACCTGCGTCTTTGGGAGGTAAACCTTGATTTCGTAACCGCCCTTGTCGAGAACATGATGAACAACGAGTGTACAGCTGCAGGTGAACCTCTTGCAAAGGCAACCATCACAGGAACTTTGTCTTCGCTGGGCAGTGTACTCCGTTATGCAGTACGCAAGGGTATGATTCATTGCAATCCCGTAGAACTCTACGATACAAAGAAGATTCAAGGACCGGTTTACAAGCGAGTCTATCTTATTGCTGACGAGCTCAAGTCATTAGTTAGGACTGAGTGTTCCGTTGAACTATACAAGCAGCTGTTCCTGTTTGCCTGTTTCGTAGGGCTACGCTACAGCGACCTTATTTCCCTTCGTTGGAGCGATGTCATCGAGGAGAATGGTGAGATACGCATTGAGAAGATGATGCACAAGACACGGCATATGGTTTATGTGCCATTGGGTAAGATAGCCAGGAACTATCTGCCTGAACGAGGAACGCCCGAAGAGTTGGTCTTCCCTGACCTTCCTAAGAAGATTGCTGCCATAGATACGATTATCAAACAATGGGCATCGGATGCTGGTATTGAGAAGAAGGTAACTTTCTATACTTCCCGGCACACGTTTGCAACATTGTCCCTTACACAAGGAGCAGACCTCTATGTGGTCAGTCAGCTGCTTGGGCACAAGGAAATCCGCACCACGGAGGTATATGCAGAGATCATTGATGTCAAGCGTACGGAAGCCATGTACATGATTGACTCCCTGTTTCCAGAATATCTGTCACAGAATAAGTTGAATTCAAAAATATAAAGCTTTATGTTACACAAGATTAGCATTGAGAACTACAAATCGTTCGGAACAAGAGGCGAGATAAGCCTATACCCGAACCCGAAGCGCACGTTATATGTCAACCATATCCACAGCGGCGAGGATTTGCTCTACCCCGTCCTGAAGCATTCTTTTATTATCGGTCCGAATGCGTCGGGCAAGACCAACATTGTTACTGCCATGAAGTTCCTGAAGGAGTTCTGTGGCGGTCAGATGCACCATGACCCGAAAGATGAGTTCCTTCGTCACTGGTATTACAGAAACCGCTTCTGCTTGCCAGCTCTTGAGGATGAAGCTCCTGTTCATTTCATGGTGGAGTTCAGCAAAGGTGGAAAATACTATGAATATAGCGCCAACTTTGACGGTGAGGGTATAAAGACGGAATCCCTGTATCTTATACGAGGCAATCGTCTTCGTCCACAGGTCATCTTCCTCCGCACTCGCGACAAGGTCGAGTTCCAGAGGGAGATGAGCGTATCATATGATACCATCAACAGATTCCAGCAGCAGATGGAGTACAATCCCGAGACATCTATCCTTGTACTTAATGCCAACCTCCGCTATGTGGATAGTGAGGATATGTACAACGCACAGGCATGGTTCCGCGAAAATCTTGAGGTTTCATGTGAGAATTTCTCATTGCCGACACTTCTTGACATGTACTGCCGTACTCCTCGTGCCTTGCAGTTCACCAACACTATCCTTCAGAAGATGGGTGTCGGCTGCACGGTTGCCATCGCAGAATCAAAGCCATCCGACTGGCTGAAGAATAATGATCGTAACGTGGACAGGACAATCCTTAACCTCTTTGAAAATGGCGAGATCTCTCCTTCGGTACATAGTTATGATACCGACGATATGGTCATCCGTACAGTGGGCAGACGTAAGGTTATCCGTGAAATGGAGTTTGTACATGTGGGGGCTGGAGGATATGAATGGCGTACCAAGCCAAGCGAAGAGTCAGCAGGAACTATCCGTCTGCTTACCGTGCTTGCCGTTCTCTACCAGAGCATGTACGAAGGCAAGACATACGTCATAGACAATCTTGACCAACAGCTCAATGCTGCATCTTTCCGTGATCTTTTGAAGTTCTATTGCGAATCCGAGGGCAATGGTCAGCTCTTCTATACCACCAACAGCCTCGTGACCTTGAATCAGCAGGAGATGACCCGAATGGACGAAGTCTGTCTTTTGGAGAAGAAGGACGGCTCTACCCAGACCATCCCATTGGATGGTTTCCCGAATATCAAGTCAATGCTATCCCTTGAGCGCAACTACCTTGACGGACGCTTCGGCGGTCGCCCTGGAATCATTACTGTTGATACTCCTGAGGATTTTGCTGAATAATCATCATTTGTTACCTGTTATTCCCAAATATCACTGACAGTCTCTCTATGGCAAAGACCACCCGAAACAATTCAGATCCTGTTCACATCCGCTACAAACTCCTTAAGAGCGGACGCAAGAGCATATACCTTGACTATTTCGTTGCAGGGAAACGAAAGGTCGAGTATCTGAAGCTGTACCTTGAGCCGGGAACATCCAAGGAGGTGAAGAAGCACAATGAGTTCATCATGCGTTGCGCCTTGAATGTCAAGGTGGAGCGTCTGGAGAACTATGCACAGAAGAGAGACATCAACTTCGGCATTGACCGCTCAAAGGTTTTTCTTTTGGACTGGATAGACAAGTATGTCGAGGACAGGAAACGCAAGGGCGTGCGCTCTGCCGAGACCAACTACCAGCCCCTTAAGAAACATATCTCCGAGTATGCCCCGAAGGTGCGTCTCTGGGAGGTCAACGGTCAGTTCCTTGAGGATTTCGTGGAGCATATGTGCACCAAGAAATGCCCGAGGACAGGTAAGAACTATGCCAAAAAGACTGTTTCTGACATCGTAGATAATCTTGGTGTTGTGCTGAAAGCGGCTATCGCTGCGGATATTCCTATCAGCAATCCTGTGCCACTGATGGATCGTAACATCATCCATGGAGCAGAGAAACCTCGCTCATACCTTACCATTGATGAAGCGAAGAAGCTCGCTGCTACTCCTACGACCAACAAGCGAATGACTCTCTTGTTCCTATTCTCGATGATGACGGGAATCAGATATTCAGACCTCTGTTCCCTTACATGGAACGATGTCATTGAAGAGGATGGCAAGCATAGAATAGAGAAACTGATGGTAAAGACTGGCAAGATGCTCTATCTGCCGATGAATGAAACAGCCATTGAACTATTGCCCAAGCGTGGCAAGGGTAGCGAGAAGGTCTTTGACGTGCCTACGATACAGGCTCTCGACAAGGCGCTCAGGAAATGGGTGAAGCGTGCAGGTATAGAGAAGCGTGTCAGTTTCCATACGGCAAGACACTCCTTTGCTACCATCGGTCTTGAACTGGGTACAGACATCTTCACGGTGTCAAAGCTGTTGGGACATGCCGATGTGACAACCACACAGGTCTATGCGACCATCATTGACCATAAGAAGGAGGAAGCCGTTTACAAGATTGATAATCTCTTTGCGGATTATCTGGACAAGGACTTATCTGAAACGAACGTAGAGAATCATGAAAAGTAACATCAACCTCAAATCGCCTGTCACCATCCGCACACGTGAACTGAAGGATGGCAGACAGTCCATTTTCTTCGACATCTTCAATGATGGCGTGCGTACCTACAAGTTCCTGAAGATGTATCTGGAGCCTGAGACAACAGCGCAAGCTAAGCGTGCCAATGCGAAGACCATGAAGCATGTAGAGAAGATGCGTACTGAACTTGCTCTTGAACTGACTTATTCAAGGGCTGGTCTCGAAGACCGTTCATTCAAGGCTGGTATCAGACTCGTTGACTGGATGGAGCAATATGAGGACTACCAGAAGCGAAACGGAGGATCGAAGTCGTTCCGTGCCAATATTCTCGCAACGAAGAAGTATGTTGATCAGTACAACAATGCGATTCTTCTCAAGGATGTCGATGGCGTGTTCATCGACGGCTTCATTGATTTCCTCAAGAAGCAGAAATACACAAAGGGCGAAGCAACCTATCCCCTTGCCCACAATACCATCTGTTGCCGCATCCGCAACCTTCATTCAGCCCTTAACTATGCCGTACGCAAGAAACTGATTGCCTACAACCCATGCCTAGATGCAGAGACTCGTGTTGATGAGGAGGAATGCAAGAAATCGTATTTGACAGTTGATGAAGTGAAGCGACTTATCGATACTCCTTGTTCTTCGGAGATCCTGAAGCGTGCCTTCCTGTTCAGTGTGTTCTGTGGACTCCGTCTGAGCGATGTACGCGCCCTTACGTGGCGTAACATCATCAAGGATGGTGATAACTGGCGCGTGGAGAAACGCATACAGAAAACGCAGGAGATGCTGTATCTCCCTCTCAACAGAATGGCTCGCAAATGGTTCAAGGAGCCAAAGGAACATGACATTGACGATAAGGTATTCAAGGGACTGGGTGTATCTTTTAAGGAGCCCATGACCACATGGATGAAGGATGCCGGCATTACGAAGAAGGTCGGCTATCATACCTCACGTCACTCTTTTGCCGTACTCGCACTTGATGCTGGTGTTGACTTGTACACCTGCTCTGCCCTGATGGGACATGCATCCATCGAAAACACACAGGTCTATGCCGACATCATGACTGGAAAGAAAGTCAGCACAGTAGCCCTCTTGGACAATGTGCTTGACTGATATATAATCATTTATTTTATTAACTTTCTATTTCATCAGGATGAGAAAGAAGTATTCAAAGCCTGCGTCTACAAAAAAAACATGGACGCAGTACTAATGGCAATCCTGCCATTTTCAGTGGCGATCACCGTCACGAGTTACTAACCCTTATCAGGACCGCAGCGGCTCTGTACAAGCAGACGGTACGCAAAGGCGTGGTTTACCATTTCTTCGTGAACCATGCCAGTATCGACTGTAATATGACAGACAGTCTGAGCGGCAATGCGAAGAAGCGTCATCTCAAAGCTTATGGGGATCTCATGTATCTGCTCACCAAACACAAGGCGTTGGTTGAGCAGTATTTTTATGCCCCAATCTCAAGCAAGGTCTTTCGCCAGCTGTGCAATGACCTGTACTTTGAGGATGTTGTAACAGCTTGTCCTGTTCCCTCAGCGGACGATGACATCAACAAAGATGCGATTCATCTTCCCTACAGTTTTGGTTGCAACTTCTCTGACGAAGCCATCAAGCTTTTGTTCCATTGCTTTGTTGCCCATGATGTCTTCGAGAACCTTACTCTGGAGAATACCAGAGCGTTCTTTGATGGTAGTCTCTCCGAGAACATCAAGTGTAAGAATGCTACACGTCTTGCCTTCATCATGCACCATCTGGCTGTTGGTGGGTTTATCACCAACCAGTATCAGAAGGCTATCGACAAGTGTGGCTACATCATTGCTCCAAGTAATGACGAGCCTATGACAGCCAAGTCTGTGAAAGATGCAGTACAGCGTGCCAAGGTGTATGCCGGAGGCAAGAACCTTCCATGGGAACGTACCGTCAGACTTGAGCTTGAACGTCTGTTCAAACTGATGTCAGACGATACGAAGTAATCACTATTTTTTTGATGGTGAGGGAGCCAAAGACTATGGTTCCTTCGCCATCTGTCGTTTTTTCTTGCAGAATAGTAACCTTAATAGCAACCTTTACAGTAGTGCTGTATTGGTAGCTATGTATCTTTTTGGTTAGCAATACTTTGTCTGTATCTTTGCACCCGAATCGATTCAATCTCGGGAGGTATTTCCCATATAACAGTCAAAAAACAGAATGAAATGATTGACAACGAAGAAATACTCATTAGACAGACGGAATGTCTTGGTATGATGCATGCCTTGAAGGATGACATCAGGAACATGCATCATACATTGTACAGCGTCAAAGG
>JAZRVB010000111.1:0-11799 GCA_045598885.1 Bacteroidales bacterium | reverse complement strand
CGGAAAGTGTCTATCCTCTAAGGGAGACTGCAAGGAACCGCCACGTGCGGAACCGCATGCGTGGTGGTGTGGGAGGTCGGTAAATGTGAAAGTAGAAGGCAAATGCCTTTTATGATTAGCATTTACCTCCTACCCGATTAGGAGGATTCTTTTATTTCTTCTTCAGTGTCAACATCGTCACTTCAGGCTTGACTCCCACTCGCAATGCAGGGCCGACACAGCCGACGCCGGTGTTGACGTAGAGGTATTGGTCTTCTTCCTGATAAAGACCGGCATGCTCAGGATATTTCCATCCGGACGGCGACCAGCCGAGGATGCGGAACTGCATGTCGTGTGTGTGTCCGCTGAGCGTCAGATCGATGCCGGTACGAGGCAATACTTCACTGTGCCAATGCGTAGGATTGTGGGAGAGGAGGACGGTAAAGATCTGATCTGCACCCGTCAAGCCTCCGAGGGACTGCATGGCGTCGGCCAGATCGCCATAGACGGAGAAAGGTGGCTCACCGATATTCTCGACGCCGACGATAGCGATGGAGTCCTCACCACGATAGATCATTTCTGAGGTATTGTTGAGCATCTGCCAGCCAGCTTCTGTCTGGAGGCTCATAAGGCTGTCGACGTCCTGCTTGCGTCGCTCATCGGTGAAACCGCGCATATAGTCAGCGTAGTCATGATTGCCCATGATGCTGTAGACGGGGATGCCTGCTGACGCCAGTCGCTTCAGTTCGCTGCGGAAAGGAACGGCTTCCGCGGCGCGCATAGAGACAAGATCTCCTGTAAAGACGATCATGTCGGGTTTCTCTGCCAGGATGGCGTCAAAGAGCTGAGGTACGAACTCCCGGCCACGCTCATCCATGAACGAACCGATGTGGAAGTCAGATATCTGGGCAATGCGATAGCCATCGAACGCCGCTGGCACTTTGGCCGAGACAATCTCCGCCTTCGTAATACCTACTTGCAGACGTGTGACATAATGTCCCATCAGGTACCCTCCGACAATCAGTACCAAGACGGCAATGAATGTATACAGTCGCACCATCTGCGCCGTATGCTTTTCCAAGAATAGGCGGATAAGGCGGTAGAAGATTTGATCGACGATCAGCCCTATTATTAATAATATGAGGATGATGACTCCCCAGAAAATGAGTCTTTGCATTGGGTTAAGGGGTTGTAAAACCGAATGTGAAACGATCAGTGAAGGGTGATCACATACTTGACCTCGAACGTCTTCAGTGGCTCGAGCGTCTGGATCCAGTCCTTTGACTCATAGTTGCCCGAATAGTTCACACGATCACAGCGGCCATACCAAGGTTCGATGCAGACGAATGGTGCATTCTTACCCGGAGGCGACCAGAGGCCCATGAGTGGAGCTTCTGACTTGAGGGTGAGATAAGGCTTACGATCCTGATCGCAGAGCGTTACGGTAGGCACCTGGCCGTTCTCGAAGATCAGTGCATCGCGGCCGAAGGTCTCGGTGTCGAGCGGAAGGAAGCCTTCTGCATCGAGCGTAACCTCAGCACTTTGCGTAGGATCAACGCATCCCTTCTCGGTAATAACGCTCTTGGTGAGCTTCTGTGCAGCGCCAGGCAGCTGGAAGTAGCCACGCTCAGTACTCTTAGCCAAAGTGGCATCCTGTGACTCTACGCCTGCCTGGATCTCTTCGTTGCTCAGCAGTGGCCAGTAGAAGGCAGGGTGCGCACCGATCTGGAACTTCAGATCTTCGTCGCGGCTAGGATTCATCACACGCCAGATGACCTCCACGCTGTTACCGACGAGCTTGTAGCCGATCTCGAGGCGGAAGCGGTAAGGGAACTTCTTCAATGTCTCCTCGTTGCTACGCAGCACGTAGAGCAGCTGTGGATTGCCCTCAGCATCCGGTTCATCGTCGATGAGCTGGAAGACCATATCACGCGCAAAGCCATGCTGGCCGAGCTTGAAAGTCTTCTCATTCCAGAGCTCGCCTGGCTGCAGGATTCCCTTCTGTCCCTTCGAGCGATATTCGCCATCCCACACCGAACCGACGATAGGGAAGAGAACCGGAGAGTGGCGCTTCCAGTACTTCGGATCGGCTTGCCAGAGGTACTGGCGGCCAGTTTCGTCCTTGCGCAATGAAGTGAGCTCTGCGCCGTTATTCGATACACCGATGGTCACGATGCCATTGGTCAATACGCGGTCAATATCAAGTCCCATAGGATTAACGAGATCATAAAGATCTACTGAATTTTTCTGTTTACCTGGATAAAGAGAATCCAGACTTATTTCTTTTGCCATATTTATGAAGTTGATTACAGTTCCACGCTCTGCTGCAGTCGGATATCCTCAGCCGAAGCCGCTACGTAAGCAGTATACTTGCCCTTAGCAACGACCCATGTGTTCTGCTGCTCGTTGAAATAAGCGACATCCTGCGCCTTGACGGTCATCTTGACGCTCACCTCCTCACCCGGCTGTAGTTCTGCGGTCTTAGCGAATGCTACGAGCTCCTTGGCAGGCATGAGTAATCCCTCGACGGCTGGCTTGCCGACGTAGAGCTGTACGATCTCACGGCCAGCCACATCACCGGTGTTCTTCACCTTGACCTCCACGGTGGCGTGGTCACCCTCCATATTCACCTTCAAGTCACTATAGGCGAAGGTGGTGTATGAGAGGCCGAAGCCGAATGGATAGAGGGTCTTGATCTTCTGGGTGTCGAAGTGGCGGTAGCCGACCATCACATCCTCTTCGTATCGAGCGTATGCAGCGTTGCCGTCGCTCTCAGGGAAGTTGTTGGCCGATGAATAATCCTCGTACTTCTTTGCCCAAGTCATAGGCAGCTTGCCCGAAGGATTGACCTTGCCAGTGAGCACGTCGGCGATGCTGTTGCCCATCTCCTGGCCACCCATCCAAGCGTGGAGGATAGCGTCAGGCAGGCCGTTGACTGCGGTGAGGTCGATGATATTGCCCATGTTGAGGATGAGGATAGCCTTCTTCTTGGCTGCGTGAGCCTCCTGGCAGACGAGGCGGAGATTAGCCTCCTCGATCTCGCTGAGCAGGTAGTCGCCACGTACCACCTTACGGTCGCCACCCTCGCCAGCCATGCGGCTGATGGTGATGATGGCAGCGTCAGCCTGCTTGATGGCGTTCTTGACCTGCTCCTTGGTCAATGGCATCTCAGGAGCCACTGGGATGGTCCAGAAGTTCTCTGCAGGCATCTTGGCGAGTTCTGCCGCGGTGTAGGTGCGATAGATCTCTGCCAATTCGTCCTCCAGCTGTAAGCCAGCATTCACAAGGCCTTCATTGAGCGAAACCTTGTACTTGCGGTTTACATTGCCCGAACCTGAGCCACCCACGAGGAGATCATAGCTGGCAGTGCCGAAGAGGGCGACGGTAGCCACGTCAGATCCGAGTGGCAGGGCTTTCGATTCTTTACATTTTTCATTTTTTAGAAGCACCATGCCATCGGTAGCCGCCTGTCGTGTGATAGCTGCGTGGGCGGTGAGGTCTGGTTGGTTGCTATACTTGTATTTCTTATAGGTTGGCGACAGCAGCATCACCTGCATGATACGCTTCACGCAGAGGTCGAGGTCCTTCTCGTTGAGCGTACCGTTCTGCACGCCTTCCACGATTTCGTTGTACTGGTGCTCGGTACCCGGCATGAGCAGGTCGTTGCCGGCAGCAATCTGACGTGCGCCATTCTCCTCTGCCCACCAGTCGGTCATCACGAAGCCTTTGAATCCCCACTCGTCTCTCAGGATCTCAGTGAGCAGGTGCTTGTTCTCGCTGGCCAATGTGCCATTGACCTTATTATAAGAAGACATGATCGTCCACGGCTGGCTCTGCTTGACGGCAATCTCGAAGCCCTTGAGGTAGATCTCGCGCATGGCACGCTCGCTGAGTCGTGCATCCACGCCATTGCGACAGGTCTCCTGGCTGTTGACTGCAAAGTGCTTGAGCGAGACGCCCACACCATTGCTCTGAATACCGTCGATATAAGCCGACGCAATCTGTCCGGCCAGGACAGGATCCTCAGAATAATACTCGAAGTTGCGGCCGCACAGCGGGTTGCGGTGGATGTTGATGGCAGGAGCCAGGAGCACGTCCACACCATACTCCAGCACCTCATTGCCCATAGCCTGAGTGACGCTGCGTACGAGCTCAGGATCCCACGAGGCAGCCAGCGTAGCACCCACAGGGAAGGCGGTGCAGTAGTACTCTCCATCGTCGTCCTTGCGGGTAGGGTCGATGCGAAGGCCTGCAGGGCCGTCGGCATAGACAATAGGCTCTACACCTAGTCGAGGGATGGCATAGTGCTGACCAGCCGAACCGGCTACCTTGCCTTGCACGAGCGAGGTGGCAATCATCATCTCGTATGCCTCGGCCGAATCCTTGCATTGCGCAAGCTTCTCCTTGAGCGCGTCGCTGAACATCTCGCGGACGATCATGCCAGGTGCACGATCCGGTGGCGTCACCTTCATACGTTCGGTGCCGATAACGAAATTGGCTTTCTCTTCCAGCGTCATAGCTGCGATGACCTCATCGATAGGGTCGGTGCCCAACTGAGGTGCCTTAGGGGTACAACTGCTTGCCAGCATAGTGAGAGTGATTAGACTTAGAGTGGATGTCTTCATGTTTTGTTGTTTCTATTTTCACGTGGTATCATTGGCGAAAAAGGCCTTCTAAAGTCCCTCTTAACCGTGGCAAATATACTGAAATATTTGTCAATACACAAAAAAAAGAAACAATTTTTGCTTACTCTGCGAAAAAAAACTATCTTTGCACCACATAACACGAACAAAGAATCCAAATAACCTCATTATAGCATGCAGCAGACACTCCCATTCTATTCGATATTTTCTCAGTTGAACAATGTGCCACGCCCCTCGCATCATGAGGAACAGGTGGCTCAGTTCCTCTGCGACTTTGCCTCCTCGCAGGGCCTCGACTATACACGCGATGCTCACAACTGCGTCGTGATCCGCAAGCCGGCTACTCCGGGTTACGAGAGCGCCACACCCGTCGTCATCCTCAACCACATGGACATGGTGTGTGTGGCCGAAGAAGGTCACGCGTTCGAGCCCTTGACCGATCCTATCCGCCCGGTCATCTACGAAGCTCCGTCGACCGATGGCACTGACCCAAAGGCGCGTTGGATGAAGGCCGACCACACCAGCCTTGGTGCAGACAATGGTATGGGCCTTTCGATGGCTTTGGCCATCCTGGCCGACAAGACGCTGATACACGGCCCGCTCGAAGTCATCACTACGACCAATGAGGAGGATGGCATGGATGGTGCTGCCAATCTCAGCGAGGACTACATCAAGGGTCGTCACGTACTCAACCTCGACAGCGAGGCATACGACGAGATCACCGTCGGAGCTGCAGGAGCCTTCATCCAGAAGGCGCGTCTGCCATACGCCAAGATCCGTCTGCCAAAGGATTATATTTCTTATAAAGTACGTGTGCGAGGAGGCCTTGGAGGTCACTCAGGCGTCGATATCGTCAAGCAGCGTGCCAACGCCATTAAGATCCTCGCCAACCTGCTGCAGGTCAGCATCCAGCACAAGCACATCGCGCTCTATCTCGTCCGCTTTGAGGGCGGTCAGGCATCGGCCAGCATCCCGAGCAGCGCAGAGGCGGTGGTGGCCATCCCAGCAGGCAGCGAGCAGGATTTCCGCGACATTCTTATCCAGGGTTCTTGCGCCGTGCAGGCGCAGTTCGGCGTCACCGATCCTGACGTCGAGGTGCTCTTCGAACCGGCTGTGTGGAATGGTACGGTGGTCGATGAGGAGTCGACTCGCTGCCTCCTGGCCGATCTCAATGCCATCCCTGTCGGCCCTTTGGAGTGGCACCCTGAGATCCCTGGCACGCCGCTCACCAGCAACAACGTCGGCCTTGTCCGTCAGCAAGACGATGTCTTTGAGATCTCTACCCACTCGCGCAGCTTTGTCGGCGAGGATATGGAGCTGTTGGCCAAGAAGATCCGCGAGATTTTCCTCGTCAGCGGTGCTGAGGTCGAGGAGATCATGAATGCCCCCTCTTGGCAGGAAGATCAGAACTCTCCGTTCCTCCAGCTCGTCAGCAATACCTTCCAGGATGTCCTCGGATTCCGTCCGAAGCCTGTTGCCATGCACTTCGTGCTCGAAGCCGGCTATTTCGTGCAGAAGTATCCGGGCATCCAGATGGCCTCTATCGGCCCTCGCATCCTCGAGCCACACAGCACCTCCGAGCGTGTGGAGCTCTTGACGTGCGATAATATCTGGAAGGTCGCCGTCGAGATTCTTAAGCGCCTGGCCGTCTCTTCCAATCTCTGATTTCCTTTGAATTTCTTTGAAGGACTGAAATACATTTATTTATGAAGCATATCCTACCCATATTCCTCCTTCTTTTGGCCGCTTGCACCCAGAAGCCAGTGGCGCCGCAGCTCTATGTCTCTACTCCTGTCGCCAAGCAGGATTCCTTCCTGCTCTACGCCGTCAGCGATAGCTCCATGGAGATGGCTGTGACCAACTACGGTGCTCGTCTGCAACGTCTCGTCGTCGATGGTCAGGATGTGGTGCTTGGTTTTGATACATTGTCTCACTACCAGCAGTACAAGCAGAATTTCGGGGCCGTAGTAGGTCGCTACATCGGTCGAATCCTCAGCGGACATCTGGAGCTCGATGGCGTAGAATACCGTCTTCCTGTCGGCAGCAATGGCGACTGTTCGCATGGTGGCACTCCAAGCTTTAGCCAGCGCTTCTGGACGGCTCAGCCAACCGAGTCTCCCAACGCTCTCGCCTTCCGTTACATCAGTCCAGATGGCGAGAACGGTTTCCCCGGAGAGTTGACCCTTGATGTCATCTATACCATATCAGATGATGGCCTCCGCATTGACTATCAGGCCACCACAACTAAAACGACGGTGCTTAATCCGTCGAATCACTCCTTCTTCAGTCTCACCGGCGATCTCTCCACCGATATCCTCGACGAGACGCTCTGGATCGACAGCGACAGCATCGCACTCTACAATCCAGAGAAGCGCGTCACAGGTCTCTTCGGAGCTGTGGCCGACACTCCTTTCGACTTCAATACGCCACAATCCATTGGTTATCGCATTGACGACGAGAACGACCAACTGGCCGTAACCAAAGGCTACGACCACTGCTATCAGCTCAAAAACGGAGGTTCGCTCGACCGTCCCGTAGCTCGTCTTTCCGACGCTACGACCGGCCTTCAGATGGAAGTCTTTACCACCGAGCCAGCCATGCAGATCTATACCGCCAACGGTCACAAAGGTGACCTCATCGGCAAAGACGGCAAGGCCTACCCACGTCGCAACGCCATCTGTTTTGAGACGATGCACTATCCCGATTCGCCCAACAAGCCGCATTGGCCAAGTACTACGCTGCGACCAGGAGAGAAATTTCACAGCACTACCATCTTTCGATTTAAGAAAAATATTGAGATATAGTATTTATGTTAAATCATAATTTATCAAATTATTACAACATGAAAAATCTTTTAGCAATGGCAGTTCTTGCCACCCTGGCAGCATCCACAGTGGAGGCTCAGGAATTGACCAACTTCAACTTCGGTGGTCGCAAACAGATTGTATCACCAGAGGTCAACGGTGACTCTGTCACCTTCCGTCTTTCGGCTAACTACGCCACTCAGGTAAAGCTCTCAGGCAACTGGATGCCAATGGGCGAAACCGTTGAGCTCAGCAAGGGCATGGATGGCGTATGGGAGACCACCATCAAGTCACCTTATGCCGAGATCTATACCTATAACTTTCTCGTCGATGGCGTTTCGGTCAATGACCCTGTCAACTATATGGTTCAGCGCGACGGTACCCGCTATCTCAACATGCTCTTCGTCCCTGGAGAGCGTTCGGCTAACTACAACGAGTGCGCACATCGCGGCACCGTACAGTACCGCTGGTACGATAGCCAGTCGCTCGGTATCAATCGTCGCATGACCGTCTATCTTCCATACGGTTACGAGAAGAATCCTGGCAAGAAATATCCTGTCCTCTACCTCCTGCACGGTGGCGGAGGTGACGAGGAGGCTTGGACCTCGATGGGTCGCACCGCACAGATCATGGACAACCTCATCGAGCAGGGTAAGGCCGTACCAATGATCGTCGTGATGCCAAACGGCAATCCTGGTCAGCAGGCCGCAGCTCCTATGGGTCTTCCTGTTAGCGACGTCGACTTCCGCGCACCAGAGAACGCCAACGCTTACGTCAAGAGCCTCGTCACCGAGATCGTCCCATTCATAGAGAAGAACTATCGTGCCATCCCTAAGAAGTCTGCACGTGCCATCGCAGGTCTCTCTATGGGCGGCGGTCACACCACTTCGGCCACGATCCTTTATCCTAACACCTTCGATTATATCTGCCCAATGAGTTGTGGCATCCGTGAGAGCGATCACCTCGACGCAGACCTTCAGGGTATCAAGAAGGCTGGCTACAAGCTTTACTGGATCGGTTGTGGTGATGCCGACTTCGCTATGCCAGGCACCAAGATCCTCGATGCTGCGCTCACCCGCAATGGTATGGAGCACACGCTCTATGTCAGCGACGGTGGCCACGAGTGGAAGAACTGGCGTCTCTACCTCAACACCTTCTCTCAGCTGTTGTTCAAGTAAATATGGTCAATATATAGGAATTGTGGAAATTTGTCTCAATTTCCTAAAAACAAATATCAAGTATCCATGACCTCTAGAGAGTATTCTCTTGAGAGTTGTGATACTTGATATTTGTTATTATGCATTTATTAGTCGACCTTTTTTTGCGAACTTCTTTAGCAATGTTCTGGGTAAGTTCGAGGATTGGTCTGTCTTTCTTTCTGTCATTTTTGTGTTGTGATTATTGATGCACTAAACCTCGTTTTCTTGAAACTAATCTTCTGTTAAATGTAATATTGACTTTGCAAAATTATGCCGTAGGCCTCGGGAAAAACACGCAACGACGCCGATCGTTTGAATAAGATTGCTGTGGCGTGCTTTTGCGTATCTTTGCCGCGAGTTTTAACTTCAAAGCAAAGTGTAATTCTGATGGAAAGATTATGTAGGCGATGGCTGAGTAATGTAATGACTGCCCTCCTTCTGTTGTCGTGCCAGCAATATGAACCCTATACGCAGGAAGAAGTGTTCAAGGGGGCATACAAGCGGAATTTTGTCCGTTCATTCGGCGCGATTGATCCTACGATTGATTGGGATTTCAGTGATAGGATGGCACATGGGGGAGGGATGGATGCGACAAGAAGTTCGACTTCGGTTATCGATGATCTGAATGCTGTAAAGAATAGTAATGGTTATTATGAGGGCGGAAAAGCGCTCATAGACAATATCCGGCAGCAGATAAAATCGGAAGAAAAGACCGATAGAAGCTTTGCTTTCTGGCTTGAAGAAGGCGCATGTTTTGATATCTATCCTGTATACATGACTTCTTTCAGCAATGGATCGAATGTTTCTTGGGTGCTACAGATGTTTGTCGGCAATGAGAATTTGATCCCTTATGCGGATAAAAATTACCCAGGATGGGTAATGGGTGAGGGGGTGAGGGTGAAGTCAAATAATACATATAAAAATATAGGTAATACAGGTGAATGTACAAATGGCGTGCAATCGAGAAGTATTATAAGATACACACATGAGGGTGGGAACCAGCTGATGCATCTGGCACTCTGTATCACCGGAGTAGAGACAAAATACGCTATAAAGGGGACGCAGCAGAGCTCTTTGAATTACCAGATGCGCATCCTCGATGTGCCGAAGCCCAGTAATATCGGTGATCACCTCGAAACCTGTTTCATCGCCTGTGATGCTGTGGATATAGACTGTCCTTATATGAGTGGGGGCAGGTATCGGTCGCTCGTGTTGATGATGGTCGGTCAGCATCTGCCGGAGGTCGTTTATGTCAGGGACGACAGGGAGGATACGAAAGCAGTTGAGGCTTGTGTCTCAGGCAAAAGATTCATGATCGAAGACCTCGGGTCGGCGTCTGATTTTGACTTCAATGACGTGGTGGTGGATGTCGAGGAGATCGAATCGACTCCCATCGTGATCAGTCAAAAGACGAAATCTGGGATCAATGGGAAACTGACCTCAATCCAGCTGGGGGAGGCTCAGCCACTGCAAACTGTCGCCACTGTACGCTGCCTGTGCGGTACGTTGCCATTCAAACTCTACATCGGAGAAGATTCTTTCGGCCCTGTCACCGATCCGACCAATCAGCAGCAGACGCGATTGCAGCTACAGAATCAGGCGTTGGATCATGAACCGACTTTTTTTAGGGCACCTGTGGATCGGATAGGCTGGCAACCCAATGTCCGGATGTCCGTATCTGCCTGGGATCCGAGCATGAACAATCTCTCTGTTGAGGTGTGGCCCAATGGCTCGGAAGACTTGAGAGTTGGCGGCTGGAAGGCGGACTTCCCCCATGCGGGCGAGGTGCCATTCATGATGGCTCTGCCGACCAGCACTAGCTGGAGTGCGGAGGGGCTTCGGTTCACAGAGTGGCAGCAGTATGTGTTGTAGAAAAAAAGAATGGCCTTGGATGCATCAGACATCCAAGACCATTTGTTCTTTTGCTAAGACGGTGTCGGGGAAGACGGCTTGCGCCTCGGTGAGCAGCGCCTGCTCCATCTCGTTGGAGACGAACTGTGCGGAGTAGTGTCCGATGACCAATTTTTTAGCACCGGCTTTCTGCGCGATTGTGGCGGCTTGCTGTGCGGTGCTGTGGCCACGCTGCTTAGCCTTGACGGCATCCTCCTGTCCGTAAGTGGCTTCGTGATACAGGAGATTACAGCCACGGATGATGGGGACGACGCTCTCGGCGTAGATGGTGTCGGAGCAGAAGGCGTAACTCTTGCTCGGTGTGGCATCGGTGGTCAGCAGCTCGTTGGGGACGACTTTTCCCGACTCAGGATCGGTCCAGTCATTGCCTTTCTTGATGCCCTGATAATAGGCGAAAGGGATGCCGAGCTCCTCGCAGCGGTCGATGAGCAAGTGACGGTCACGCGGCTTCTCCTGGAAGAGGAAGCCTGCCGTGGGTACGCGGTGGTGCAGCGGGATGGTCTTGATGAGCAATGACTTGTCTTCGTAGATCACCTCGCTCTTGTAAGGGTCGAACGGCTGGAAGGTGACGGTCATGGAGAGGTCGGGACAGAAGAAGTCGAACAGCGGACGAAAGATCCTCTCTGCATCGGGCTGAGCATGGATGATGATCTCACCGGTGCGCTGACCGAGACCCAGGGTGCTGATCAGGCCCACCAGACCGAGGCAGTGGTCACCATGCAGATGACTGAGCAGGATATGCCCAATCTTACCTACTGCGATGTGATTGCGGCACAAGCCGACCTGCACGCCCTCACCACAATCAACTAAGAACAGGTTGCCACGGAAGTTGACAACCTGACTTGTGGGGGAATGGCGCAGGGTCGGTTTGGCCGATCCGCAGCCGAGGATGGTGACGTTAAAGCAGTCCATCAGAATTTCGCATTGTGCATGTCGCCTGTCTCTGAGAATGCCAAATGCATTGCAAAGGCCTTGCTGAGCGTATGTGGAGTGTGAAGGCCCTTGCCTTCTGCCAGACGGAGATAATCCCAAAGAAGCTCCTTGTAATCTGGATGTGCACAGTTCTCGATGATAAGACGTGCACGCTGTGAAGGCGACTTACCACGAAGGTCAGCCACACCTTGCTCGGTAACGAGGACACGTACTGAGTGCTCAGAAGAGTCAGTATGAGTTACCATTGGCACGATGCTTGAAATCATGCCACCCTTAGCCATAGATGGAGTGGTAAAGATAGAGAGGAAGGCGTTACGAGCAAAGTCTGCC
>JAZRVB010000110.1:0-24075 GCA_045598885.1 Bacteroidales bacterium | reverse complement strand
GGGCAAAATATAGCATCTCACTTTTTGTGGGATGCTTTTTTGTACTCCTTCTGATCTGTCCTCATTCCTTTCTCTATGAAAGGAGTTCCAGGTGTTGGCACAGTGATACTATATTCCACCTTTTCCTCTGTCCTGTGTCTGATCCCAACTGTCATTTTTACACTACCTAACTCCTTCGATTTATATACCATTACCAGCATTTGTTTAAATGGTTTTTGATTGCTGTTGTTAGGCTTTGTTTTCGACAACCCGATAGGAATAGCTTTTGCCATAATTGTATCCATCTGAAGCACCGCTTTTGTTGACAGATACTTAATCGATGCATGAGAGACAGACTCAAGCAAAAACACCTGATTTACCTTGATATAGTCTTTCAGTTCATCATTAAAGATACGTGGATCTGGATGTGCTGCTCTCCAGTTTTGTATGAATTCATGAATGATAGAACGTCGGATTATCGTTTCCTTTTCAGACGAACCTTTTGGAATACCATTCTCATCATATTCAAAAGGTTCGTATGAGATTTCGCTGTCATCACACACCATTCGGACGTTTGACTTTGTTTCTATCTCGAAAACAATGTCTATCAGTTCATATTCCATCTTTTCCATTCTTCGGGTCAATTCATCCGTCAATGGCGGTCGATTATTATTATTCTATTTCTCGCTCCCAGTCAACTCAATGCCATTCTCCTTAATGAGTATTCGCTGCTGCTTGTATAGTGCACCGATGGCTTTCTTGAAGGTCTTCTTGGACATCTGCAGCTCGAAAGCTATGAGTTCTGGTGTAGATCGGTCGGTAAGTGGCATGAATCCGCCATGCAGATGCAGCGCCTTGAGGATGGTAGCCTCGGCAGGATCTATCATCTGGCGATATCCCATTGGCTGGAGTGAGAGGTCGATCTTCTCGTCCTCTCGTACGCCTTTGACCCAAGCGCGCAGACGCTCTCCGGTACGTACTTCACGGAAGATCTGATTTTTATAGATCAGTCCGGTGTGTGTATGGTTGATGATGACCTTGTAGCCAAGCGGGGTAGGTTTCCAGATGATTGCCTCTACCTCCTCGTTGTTCTCGTAGGTAGGAGGGACGTTGTCGAGATATTTATCGAGTTTGCTGGTGCCAACGATACGGCCGCTGATCTCATCTATATATATATAAATAAGGTATCGTCGGCCTTCCTCCATCTTCTGCGCCTGCTCGCGGTGTGGTATGAGGAGTTCCTTCGATGTCCCCCAGTCCGCAAACGCTCCGACTTGATTGACGCTGTTGATTTTGAGATGTGCAATCTGCCCGACGGTAGCGTATGGATGCTCATTGGTGGCCAGCAGACGCGCCTCGGCGTCCTGATAGACGAATACCTTCAGCTCGTCGCCTTCTTTCACCTCAGCTGGCATGTATCGCTTGGGCATGAGGATCTCAAGGCCATCGCCACCATCGAGGTAGAGTCCGAAATCTACGAGCTTACAGACGGGGAGGGTGTTATATTGTCCTAGTTTTACCATATAGGGATGATAGAATTAAAGAATTATAAAATTATAGAATTCTAGTTTGCTTCATCATTATCAGGACAGATGGCCTGATAAGCAAACCATTTTATCATTTTATAATTCTTTCATTTTATAATTTCACTTGACCACCACCAGCTTGTCGCCCTGCAACTCAGGTACAATGCCAAGGATGCTCTTGCGAAGACAGTAGTTGAGGTCATTGCGGAAACCGTGCTGCATGAGGCGGAGTGCATGCTCACTCTGCATCAGGAAGGCAGAAAAGTTACGGTTGGCCTGATGCCAGAGGGCTACGGCCAGACGTGCACCGTCGCTGGCGGCCTCGACACCTTCTTCGGCCAACAATGTGCTGGTGAGAGCTCCTGCAAAGAGAGAATCCTCCAGACAGATACGGCCGTCGGCACCCGAGCAGACGATGAGAACATCTTTACCCATGGCAAGGATGCGGTTGGCCAACGCCTGCAGGTTGACAAAGGCTCCGATGAGGAGGCAATAACACTGCGATGCTCCTTTGATGGCCTTGGTACCGTTGGTCGTCATGATGACCAACGACTTGCCATTGACCTTCTCGACAGAATACTCTGCAGGACTGTTGCCGAAATCGGCGAATGCACAACGCTCGGTCGACTGCTCAGCACCTACCAGATAGCCAAGCGCTTTGTAAGAAAGCGCCTCCTGTTCAGTCGCTACAGGGATGATACTCTCTGCACCGTTGGCAAAGGCCGTACAAATGGTAGTGGTGGCACGGAAAACGTCCGTCACCACCACCACAGAATCCTGATGCTGGTATAGATCCAGCAGGCTAGGAGAGAAGCAGATTTCAATCTTCATGCTCACTCCTTATTTCTTAGAGGTACTTCTCGATAGCCTCCTGAAGAGCAGCCTTGCTGGCAGCGCCTACAGCCTTGTGAACTACCTCGCCACCCTTGAGGAAAAGAACTACAGGGATGTTGCGGATACCGTACTGTGCTACGAGATCCTCGCCCTCATCAACGTTATACTTGCCGATGATAGCCTTGCCCTCATACTCCTCAGCGAGTTGCTCGATGATTGGAGTCAGGCGCTGGCATGGTCCACACCAGGTTGCCCAGAAGTCAATTAATACGAGCTGATCACCAGCAATGATCTCTGCATAATTTTGATCGGTAATTTGCTTTGCCATAGTTTTATATTTTTTACGATGAATAATTGTTATAATGTGACCACTTTCCCGTGATGGGAAGGTTATCATTTTTATTTAGAAGAAAATCTCTTCGTTCTGGATGCCATCCACCTGGATGTCGACGGTACCCTCGACCTTGCCTGACTCGAAGCAGCCGCTGTAGATGTTTGCATCGACAACCTGCTTGCCGAACTGACCATAGCGGAGGAAGTTCTGACCTGCCAGTGATGGGTCGGTAATATCCATGATTGCCTCGTAGAACTGACTCTGAATATCGAGGCTGATCATTGGCTCAACATCCTGCTTATCCCAGATGATACCACCATCATAACGTACCTCCTGACCAAGCAGGTCATTGAGGGTGAATGCTGCGCTGGCAGGACCACCTACGATCTTGTCGAAGAACTTCAACTGGCGAGGGAAGGTGACTGCCAGATCGCCATGAGCGAAGAGCGAGCCACGACGGCCACCGAGGTAGAACGAACCGATGTAGCAGTTGTCATAGTTATTGCGGAAGTGGAAGTACTTAGGCAAGCCATACATAGCCACGGCGCGCATGTAGACGTCAAGCATCGTGTGGCCTTCGCTATCCTTCTGTGCCAGATCCTTGATTCCATTGAGTGTAAGGATCTTGTCAACGTATGTCTGATCTGTGTATTGACCGCCGTTAGCACCCATATACAGCTCGTTGACTACGGCATTGTCGCCCAAATCGACAACGATGTCTCCCATCTCATTGTCCTCGTTGAGGACGGTTGCGCAGTTGCCACCGCTGAAGATGGCCTGGCTGACGTATGCTGTAGTGTTCTGTCCGCCACCGATCTCGATGAGAGACTTCTGGACGTGAGGACGTACAGAATTGAGCGCATGCATGCGGTCGAACTCGTTGGTCGCAGCATTTGGATGGCGAGGATCGGTAGGAGTGAGGTAGACGTATGACTTGAGGCTCTCATCCCAGGTCTCAGTGACGCTCTTGACCGATGGATCCCACTTATAGAGGTAGTTGCCGTTACCAGCACCATAGATAGAGGCGATGTTGCCACCCTGCATCATGATGCGCGTACCGTTATAAGCCTTACCAGAGACGTCGTTGCCACCGAATACGCGGCCATAATTACCAGCAGTGATCATGATGACTGAAGAGTACTGGTTGTCTGCATAGGTGACCAGAGTTGTGTCGCGACGGCCTGTTGCAGGATCATAGGTAATCTTGCTTGGCTTGATATCGCCCATACGAGAACCACCATAGATGTTGTCAATCTTCAGACCTTCGTTGCCCAGTACGAGCCAGAGGCCAGGAGAACCACCATCAGCAGGGTGGAGGTTGCGGTCGCCCAATTCATTATAATAGAGTACGTCGCCCTGGTTACAGCCTCCATAGATGCTTCCGATGTTAGCACGCTGGATGTCCCACTGAGGTTGGAGCGTCAGAGGAGTCTTGTTATTGCCGCCATAAAGACGACAGATGTTGTTGGCGAAGAGGATCTGAGTGCCATCATCCTCAAAGCCTTCGTGCAATGCTGGACGGATGAGGAAATTCTTGCCACGCAGGTAGCAGCTCTCAGAGATGGTGCGGTCAAACTTCGCGATATCGTTCTTGTTCGGATAGTCGATGGTGATGTAGCTTGTGTGGTTGACGCAGCTGCTGTTTGCACCACCGAAGGCGCTCAGGATGGTGCCACCATGAATCTCAAGATATGTGCTGTCGACACTTGGACGGCTTACACCGACGAGCGACTTCATCTCACCGCCCATGGTGATAACCTCACCGTTGGCATAGACATCACCACTGCCAGCGTCACCATACTCACCGTTGCCACCTGCATAGACCTCGCCGATGAGTGGGAAGCCTGATGCACTGCCATCCTCATGAACACCTTCGTTGATGTATACATAGGTATTCGATGCAAACTCGGTCTGACGGATCTTAGAAGTCTGTTTGCTGAGGCCGATCTTACCAGAGAGGTCAGAACCACCGAATACGCGGTCGATGATGACATGGAAGTGATCATTTGAATGGTCTTCGACCTCAACCCATGTGCCACCTTCGATATTAGCCATACGAGCACCGCCGAAAACATCGCCTACACGGCCACTATGGACACGGACATGGGTAGAGACACCGTCGAGTGCATTGAACTGAGGCATGAGCGAACTCTTGCTGCAGATATCACCCTGGTGGCCACCACCATAGACGCAACCCCAGACAGCATTGCCCGAAGCATGACGTGCATCCGAACCGCGGCACTGAAGGTCAACGCCGACGTTGGTACGGCCGATGACGCGGCCAGCCAAGCCACCACCGAAGACGTTCAGACAGTTAGGAATACACATCTGGCCGTTGAGGACAGAACCTCTAATATTAATATAGGTGTTACCGAGAATCTCGGTATTCTCACCCTTGCCGGCACCATAGATGAGGCCGCTCTCTGAGTTCCATTCCTGTGAAATGCCGACCCAGCTTTCTCCCTCCTTCAGCTGATAGCCACCAAGAAGATCTGAGTGGAAGTTCAAAGAAGCATAACCCATGACTACGCCATAATCGAGACAGCCAGTGTAGATCTTAGCTCCCTTATGTGCCTTGTTGCCCTTGGAATCCGTGGTCTGCTCGAGGGTTGCAAAGCGGTTGAAGAGGTTGAGCTGCAGACGGTCGGTCTTGATGAAGTCATCGTGATATGGAGCAATACCACCTACCCAAGTGCGCTGCTTACCCTTCTCTGGACCTTCGGTCTCAGTGTAGGCGAAGTGAGCGTTGCGAGAACCGCCGACAACCTGATTGTTGATGGTTACGCCCAAAGGCAGGGTATAGATATATGCCGAGTCGCTGGTCATCGAACCTCGATAACCGCCACCGGTGAAGTCATTGATCATGACGTCAGTTGCATCCATCTCACCTGGGGTCTCAAAGACGTGCTTGTCGCCCATACGGTCATCGATAGGATAGTTGTTGTGGAATTTGCCATCCGCATTGAAGGTCAGTGTAGGAACACAAGACATATCGATGGCACGTGCGAAATGCTGGAAGTCATCGTCGTCAAGGAAGCCATGATACCACTCCTTGCCATCCTTGGTTGAATAAGGAATGTTACCCTCTGTGAAGAAGTTCTCACCATTACATCCCATGACGAGGTTGCCGATAGAGACGTGACTACCGATGTTAAGCGCTACGCGGCCAGAATTTGGTACCAGCACTTCTCGAAGAAGTCCCCATTCAGTTCGGTTACTCTTGTCCTGCTCGAAGAGACCCACTGTGGTGTTGTTACCACCGCAGAAGAGAGAGCCTAAGATCTTGACACGATCATTCTTGCTACTACCGATGACGTTGATCTCGGTACTTGCAACGTGAGGACGGGAGCGGTTGATATACTTGCTGTTAGAGTTGTCGATAGCGGCACGTGTGAGGAATTCTCGCTGGATGTCCTCACCGTCGCCTGCACCGAATACATCATAGAGAATGGTGCCACCATAGATGTTGAGGTGAGAGCCATACCGCTCGTTGTTGCCACCGGCAATCATGCCTGCAACATCATTTCCTGCGGTGATGCGACCAACATAGAGCTTGCTATTGTTGATTGAGTCGTTAGGTGTACCAATATTTACTTCTGTCTCACCATTGACATTACTCATGAGCGATCCACCATAAATGCGGATCACGTTGCCCGACTTTACATTGACGGTAGAACGGGTCGTATAGGCGCGCTCAGACTTGTCATGGTTGAAGAAATAACCATTGTTGAGTTCCTTGTCGCGGAGGCCACAGTCTCCACGCATGCCGCCACCATAGAGGTTGCGGATCTGCGCCATACCTTCTACTGTTACGTTGGTCGAACCATATACCTGACCGTTCAATCCACCGCCAAAGATATCGGAGAAGGTTATGAATGGGATGGTTTCAACCTTGCTGATTGAGTCCATGCTCATTGTGACAGTAGTGAGATTGGAGTTCTGAAGCTTCAGTCCTTCTGTATTGTCAACGTTGATGTGTACGTGGGTATCTCCCAAGACATCTGTATCAGCACCGAAACCACCACCGCAGAGTGCGAAGCGACGATCCCAAGGCTTCTCCACATTCCAATAGTGGCACCCAGCGCTGTCGAGCATCGCCTGGCTGAAGAGGCTGCGGTGAGCCTCGACATAGGTGTCTCCATGGACGTGGCTGGCATCTCGACCTGAACCGTAAATGCCGAAGAATCGGCCTGCATCATAACGGCTTCCCTGCTTATTATAGAAGAACTCACCGCCATTGATCAAGACGTGTGCATTGCCTTCGATGTCCGAGATGACGTTACGCTCTGCATGGAGTATATCCTGATGACCGTGACCACCGCCGAAGATCGAGTTGCCAATCTTGCCACCCAGGATGTTGACATAGGTATTACCCGACTTCTCGGCATCCTTTGCTTTACGTACGTCGCTATAGTTGCCGCCACCGAAGACGAAATCCTGTACCTCAGCGTCGCCTTCGATGGTGACACTGGTCGAACCATAGACAGCAGCCATGTCTTCTGTGCCGTTGCGTTCTCCGTTCTCACGATAGTAGCAGCCTTCTCCCGCACCGAAAATATTGCCCTTCACAATGCCATTGCTGACCTTGATAGACGTATTGCCGAGGACCTGCGCCGTCTGGCTGAAATAAGAAGCGTCTTTCTTGACTCCCTGAAGGACTGGATAGCCGGTAAGGTCACAGTTGTCGTAGTAGTTTGTACTGCCACGACCACCGCCGAAGATATAACCTTCGACAATGCCACCGTCCATCACGATGTTGATGTCGCCGAAGATGCTGCCACTTTGGCAGTTGGCCTCACTGGTCTGTAGCTGATTGCTGAATCCGAAACCGCCGCCATAAATACTGCCATAGAGGTGTGCACGGCCACCGATCTTGATATTGACAGCTGAGAACTCCGGATAGATCAAATCTCCATTCAGATTGATGACACGTGGCATCTTGCCCTTGGCCTGCTCATAACTGCCATAGGCAATCTTGCCGTTGCTGGTTGTATAAGGGATGAGTTGGTCAAGGGTATGCTTCTCGTCATTGAGGGCAAATCCCATGACGCTACCTGCGCCAGCACCATACATAGTAGTACGGACGTAGCCGCCAGTGATATTGATGTCTGTTGTTCCGTAGAAGTAGGAAGCGCCGGTATCAGTGAAGTCGCCTTTAGGTTTCAGGACTCGGCCGTTACGGCCTAAGTTCGCACCATAGAGGTCAAAGACGATACCTGACTCAATGTTGATGGTGGCCTTGCCGAAGAAACTGTCAGAAGGACGAGCCACGAGTGCTCCTTTATTATCCTTGAAATAGGCAGGACGGCCAAAACCGATGTTGCCACCTACAATGCGTCCAACTCGTGAACGACCCTTGATGTCGATGGTCGATACGGCCCAGCAGGAACCATCTACCTGTCCGCCGGCCACCAGTGCGAGGTCATAAGGATTACCCCAGCTGTTATGGGTATTACAGATGTCCACGAGCAGATGTGGCTTCATCGGATGGCGAGGTGAACCTGAGATATTGCCAGAAGTGTAGCAGTTCTTGGTGAAGCGGCTGCCACCGATCAGTCGGCCGTAGTAACCAGAGAGCAAACGGATCTGATTCTCCTTGTATTCGTAATCTTCAAAATCTGGGTTGAGGAATCCTGCGAATACTGTGAACATAGGGCTGTGTGCACCATCTGCAATGCCGTATGCATAGTCCATCATCGCGTAATTCTCCATCTTGATGCCATAGCCGAAGGTGAGGTCATTGTTCTGAGCATAGATGAATGCAGCACCACGCTTGCCTTCCTCACAGTGGAAAGTGATATTCTCAAAACGAGTGTCCGCAGAAAGCAAGATGCTCTCACCAGACATCAATATAGCTCCGTTGCGCAAGTTGCCATAAGCACCGCTCACAATCATCGGATATTTGTAGCCAGAGATTGCCTTTGCATTTGGTTGAGTCAGCTCCTGATCGAAGAACGAAGTGAAAACATTGTCGTCATAATCACCCATAATGACAATAACATTATCAGCAAGCTTAGGTTCCTGGCCCATAGGCTTGGCCAATTCAATAGCACGAGCCATGGTCTTGACAGCCGTGGCAGGAGTCTTGCCATCATTGTTGTCATCACCGACAGGATAAGAAGTCTTGCCGTCGTAGGTGTATTTAGCGATATCCTCAGGCGATGTGATGCCGTGCAGATTTACATAGATGACATTGGCCATAGAGCAAAGTGTACTGAATGCCATCTCTGCATTTTTCTTGCTACGTGCCACTCCTAAGTAAGTGTGGCCGTTCTGCGCGCCGACGAGGTTAATGCCCTGACCGACAACCTTCTCGTCGTCTGACAAGTCGTACCATGTGTATGACAATGACTGGGCAAGTTCATTCTTGCTTGGACCGACGAGTTCGGCATTGAAGTTATAAGAGCGGCCGCCGGCTACCTTTACGAGCGAGGTAGTACGATAGCTGATATCACAAACCTCTACCATGATACCATTCTCTGCCACGACGTTGCCCTTGGCATCAAGTACCTCGACACTGAGTGTCTCATTGTGCATAAGGTAAGGGATCTGCACCTCGTTGGTCTTTGAAGCCAGTTCCTTATTATCAAACTTCCAGCGATAGGTGAAGTTTCCGTTCTTGGACAGCTTAGCCTGGTACTTAGTTCCTTCCTGTTCTCCGGTAGGGACGATGCTCACATCGTTGCCGTCAAAAGAGTAGGCATGGTCGCCCGTCTTGCGCCAGGTCTGCTGCTTGTACTTGCCTTCTGCTGCAGAACCCTGTTCCTTGCTGACCTTGATACTTTCTGCATTCGCACCGTTGAGGCCAGAGAGATCAGAACTGATATAACCGTATGAATGTTCAATCTTGGCGGTTGGAACCTTTATGCCATAAGTGGCTCCCTCTCCGAATTTCTCCTGTGTGTCTCCTGCGAGTGGAGCCATCCAGAGCTGAGCGTTGTAAGGCTGGTGAGACTGGAAGAAAGAATCATCGACCTTGATGTCTGAGACGATACAGTTCTCGATGCGAGAGTTGTTATACATTTGGCCTACCAGTGCGCCGACACGGTACTGGTAACTTGGTGTCACTTCTCCGCTTGACTCATAGAACTCGATGGTCACGTGGTCAACGTGAAGGTTCTCGATGGCAGACTCAAACTCTGCATCGCCACCCAGCTGTGGGAACAGACCAACATGCATCTGACGAGGAGCGTGGGTCATCATCATGCGGACGTTGCTGATCTTATGTCCATCACCATCGAACTGCGCTATGAAAGTGCGGTTGGCAGTCGATGCGGTACCATACAGCCAAATATTATTGTTGAGGTTGATGTCGCAAGTCAACTTGTAATGCTTGCGGAAACAGACACCACTGGCATTGTCGTAATTCTGCATGAGGAATGCGAATTCCTCGGCAGAGGTGATGAGCATCGGATCCTCCTTGCTGCCACGTCCCATGATAGGGCGGCGCAAAGTTCCATCCCATACATCTGTCTCTGCAAGAACCTGCTGAGTAAAACAGCTGAATGGCATCCATAAAAGCACAGCAAGCATTGCTGTAAAAATTGCACGGATCTGTCGGTTATTTCCCATATGGCGAATAATTTTTATCAAACTTTCTACGCTTGCCTGACCTATGCTTTTGCAGCAGGTGTTTTTGCAAGCATTATTTGGGAGCAAATATAAGCATTTATTTCATAACTTGGTTATTATTTGCCTTAAAAAGTGCAATTCTTAACGCTTAATTGCATAGATTTCATTTTTTGCTCGAAAATCGATAGTAATAATAAAAAACTGACGCTCATCATCACGACGATCGTCAGCCCTTTCTCTCATTTTATGAAGTTTTGTGGAATTACTCACGGTGCAAAGATAATAATCTTTTTTCGTTCTGCCAAATATCTGGTCCTTTTCCCTTCCGAAATTGCTAATTTTTTACAATAATTAACCCGAGCGTGAATAAAAATGAACCAGTTTTCTCTACGGCGCCCTTTTCTATGTTGGAACTATAATAGAATCAAGGCAACTGCAACCATCAATGCCATGAGGAACATATTGCGGCTGGTCGCACCTAGAATCTTGTTAAGAGCTCTGCCTTGACGGATTTCTACCATCTGTCGCCAGGTAGAGACGTGGAGAAAGAGGTAGACTGTGGTGATGAGAAGGCCTGCTGTCAGGGCTGCGGCGCCGGTGATACAAAGCAGAAAAAATGCAATAATAAGTATAGCAACAATTATTCCGATGAAGAGATATAAATATCTGCCGAAGCATTCTCCATACGAGACAATGAGCGTGCGTTTGCCACTGACGCGATCCTGATCCCGGTCACGGTAATTGTTGATGACGAGGAGCGCATCGATGGCAATACCGCTGATGAGGCTCAGTAGTAAGACTCCAGCATCGAGTGTGAAAGCCTGCAGGTAATAGGTGCCACAGACAGGGACGAATCCAAAGAAGATCAGAACGAGAACATCTCCCCAACCCAAGTAAGAGAGTCGGGTCGTATAGAGGAATGCAAAAATGACGCTGAAGAGGCCGACTGCCACCAGTTCAATGCCATGATAAGGCAACTGCTGCCAGGTCATGGCCAATGCAATCAAGCCAAAAAGACACGAGAGGACGATCGATACACCGATCCCGACCTTCATAGCTTGTGGAGTGATCCAGCCTTGAGCACAGGCGCGCTCAGGACCTAACCGATCTTCTCGGTCTGTACCTTTTAGATAGTCAAAAAGATCATTGATCAGATTCGCTGCAATCTGCATGCCTCCAGCGAAAAGGGCGCAGCAGACAGCCGCTGTAATATTGTGTAGCACCTGCTGATGAAAGGCCCATGCCAAAGCTACAATGACAGGGATAAGGGCTCCGGTCAAAGTCTTGGGACGTGCTGCTAAGAGCCAGGCTTTTGCCGACGATTCAAAAGATTCTGGAGTAGACATTGCTAATAAAGAACTATTAGAAAATCTATATTTGTCACGTGAAATTATGGGATGACAATAAGCTCAACCTGCTTCTCGATTTCTCCATTCGGGAGAAGACGCTGGCGTACGAGCTCATAGGAGCCTGCTTCAGTCGGGAGATTGATGCTTACGCTATTATCCGATACACAAGGGTTCCAATAGAGCGTTCCTGCGGTGTTCTCTGCCGGATAAATGAAGTCCGGATGATCCTGAGGAAACTGATAGGAGACGAGGTGTGATCCTGCATCAATCTTATAGTTCGAGAGTCGTCCACGCTGCGAGATGAAATTGATGACACCTTGGCAAATAGTATTGCCGAAGGTATATCGATCAGTAAAGATCTGCACATACTTGAGCAGTCGTGCATCGTATTCGAGCACTTCGTCGATGTCATAGACGGGCATGCCGTCAAGGAGGACAAGCGCTGGCCAGCGGGAGAAATTGTGGGTGTACGGATCGATGGTATAGAGCTGGTTGACTCCATTCATCTTGGCACGACGGACACCCTTGATAAACTCGACGAGAATCTCTCGTACGGTGCTGAACTTTGTCCATTCGTCCAGATCGTAATGATAATGAGGCGTGGCAGACATGTAGTCGACACTGAAGCTGAGAGAGTCTACGCCTCGCCACTCTGTGATCGCCTGTTCGCGCTGAGCGGAAAGGCTACGACGCTGCAGATCAGCCTCTGTACAATAGACTTGCAGAGCTGGAAGCGTCTGAGGCAGGACACGCGCGAACGGAGAGATGAACTCCATATTGATAGGCTTGCCAGTCTCGTCATAGCTGTTGATGAGGGTTGGCAAAGTGCCATTGAGGCCACTGGTATAATAGAGCCATGATCCATCGGCCTGCCATTGCCCGTCATAGACCGCAGCCATTCGGCCCACCATGACCAGACGAGTCGTGGTAACTGTCTGTGTCGTGGTCGGACGGCTCATGACGATGTGACCTTCTGCTTCTGGGAAGAAGGTGCCTTCAGCCGTTGCAGGACGGAGTGCCGGTAACTCAGAATAATCTGGCGTCTGCAGGTCCTGACGGGTCAGAGAAAGCGTGCAACCCTGCCAATCTGATGGGATCTGAACCGTAAATGGCTGGTCGGAACGCCACTCGGTGGCAGGTATGTCCTTTATCTGAGGAAAACTGTCGAGAGGCAGATAGACGATATCGTCGGTTCGTACAACACGCAGTGGATTGATTACCGAAATCAGTTTGCGGAAGAAGTGATCCTGCCCCTGATTGCGCATCATACGGGTATAGACACTGAGCTGATAGTTGCCGCTGTGCATGTTTGTAGGGAGGGCGATGTCTGCCCAGCCGCGGCCGTTGTCCAGCTGAACCATGCCCTGTGCACTGATGCGGTGAGCGTCGGAGATTTCCACGTATGCCACCTTGCTCAGGTCGGCTGGCTGGTGCTTTGTATCGGTGATATCAATGCGGATATGCAGCCGCTCACCGGTAAGGTAGCATTCCTTGTCGGTGATGGCATGTGCAAGCTCCTGCGCCTTCAGCGGAAGGAGGGAGAGGAGCAGCATGAAGGTCAATATCTTTCTCATTGAAATTATGAGGTCTTGAGTTTATAGAGTCCTGAGATGCAGAGTTTGTGAGGGTTAGAGATCTGGCCAGAAGTCTGGTTTTTCGAGAGAGGCGCCCCAAGCCGTGGCATCTACACCCCAGCGTTCTATCCATTGGATGATGCCGGCCATAGGATCATAGTCCAGCAAGCGGAACCCTCTATTATATAGGATAATGGCGTCTGGTCCGTTCTGTTGGACTTCCTCGTCGGTCAGTACCTTTGGAAAGCGGGAGAGACGATAGCCGACATCGCTGCTTTTGATAAAAAGTCGCTGCTGCACAGCATTGAGCGACACTCCGATATAGCCGATGGTCTTGTATTTTCCGTCGGTGCATCGTATATTGGAAGGCAACTCAGAGGGTTGCGGAGTGAAGAGGCCTCCCATGTCATCGGACTGACGCTGAGCCAGCTGTTCGTACTCAAACTGCTCACGAGAGATGGCCCGCTGTCGGACGGTGATACAATACTTCCTGTTAAAGCGGTTGTTCATGTTGTCGAGAGAGATGAGTCGCAGGTTATGGATCTCATTGTTGGCGTAGTCGGAGTTATTGCCGATGACCGATGGATGGTTCAGTTCCGTACACCAGCCTCTGTTGACAAGTACTTTGGCATTTTCAATCTTATCACTCTCAGGATTGTAATCCCATTCAGACAGGTATGGAGTGACGATCTCCCAGGTCTCCTGATAGTCCCAGAGGAGATACACCAGTTCATTAGTCCCTTTCAAAGAAGGAGTGATGAGGATGTCGACCATATTATCGTCACGAGGCTGTTCAAAGTGGAGGTCTGTAATCTCAGGTGTCTTTAATGGCTGGGTTGGTGCAGACTGGTAGGTGCGGCCTTCCCATTCTATCTCAATCCAGTATTCCTGATTGCTGTTGAGCGTGCCGAGTGTCACCATGTAGAGTCCTGCTTCGGTCTGTCTGGCAGAGACGCGGGAGTTGTCCGATCCGCAGACGGTGAGGCGAGCATCTGTGATCTTTCGACCGAGGATCTCCTCAGTCGAAGGATTGAGCGGCAGGGAACGGCTCAGATAGAACTCACAGTCGCTTTGTCCGCAGATGTTACCCTCAACGACAAGGTACTGCAGGTCAGAGGCTGGCAGGTCTGCTTCAAATTCGTCAATGCATGAACTACAGAGCCAGAGGCTGGCCAGTAGCATGACGATGAAACGAGGGTTCGTATATTGCTTGAAAGACATAATCAGAACTTGATATTATAGGATACGAATGGGATAGGAGCACCGAAGATGGAGAGCTTATAGCCCTGAATGCCACCCTTCTGCGCCTGATAGTATACAGAGTAGGCGTTACGTCGGCCCCAAAGATTATATACACCGATAGAGAACCAGCTATGGGTCAGCACGGTTAGATGGTGACTTGGCTCGATGTTGAACGAAGCGTCCATACGGAAATAATCTGGCAATCGGTAACTATTTCGATCAGAGTAGAATGGGATGAGACGGTTCTGCTGGGCATCATAGTACTGTCCGACAGGGATCGTCGTTGGTCGCCCCGTGCTATAATCAGCGTTGAGTGACAGGCTATAGCGTTGCGTGAACTTATAGTTGCCGACGAACTTCAGCTCATGTGGACGGTCATACTCGGCAGAGAACCAGTCTCCACCGTTGATGATCGACTGTGCATTGTCAACGTCCTGCTGCTTGAGCTGTGTGCGAGAGTAGCTATAGCTGATCCAGCCGTTGAGCTTTCCGATAGGTTTGCGCAGCTGCAGCTCGATGCCGTATGCTCGGCCACGGGTGGCGAGGACGTCTTTCTCCAGGCTTGGATTCATGACCAGCTGACCAGCGCTGCGGTAGGTGAGGTAGTTGCTCATCTGCTTGTAATAGGCTTCGACGCTGACCTCATACTTGCGATTCTCTGTCTGGTAATAATAACCGGCAGCAACCTGGAATCCATCTTGAGGCTTAATGAAGCTGCTGGATAGTGTCCAAGTGTCGGTCGGCGACATGATGCTGGTGTTCGACACCTTATGTATATATTGGTGCATGGTGTTGAATCCAAGCTTGACCGACTGGTCGTCTGTGATGTTGTAGCTGGCAGAAAGACGGAACTCTGGTGCCTGGTAAGTATGTTTCTTGCCGTCTTGCATGCCATTGAACATGGCATAGCGCAAACCGCCAGTCACCTTGAGCTGTGGAGAGAGTGTCCATTGATCCTCAACATAGACAGCCGACTCAAGCGCCTGTTCCTTATCGAGCTGCTTGTTCGCAATATATGACTTGTCGCCGATAGGACCGTAGGTGCCAGGATTGACATCATATAATAATGACTGTAGACCTATCTGCAACTGGTGGCTGTCATTGATCTTGTAGGCGACATTACCCTTGAAGAAATACTGATTAATGGCAAAAGTAAGACGTGCGGCCTCGTAAGCAGACTCGCTCTCGTCATTGAAATAGTCATAATGGTCAAAGCCTGCCGTGATGGTGCTGCTGACGCGATCGTTATAACGGCTCTTTAGCTCGAAGGAACCATTGCCGTTGGTGTAGCCATACTTGTTGTATGGTGAGAAGGCGAATCGGTCATTGCTATAATATCCGTAGATGTTCAGGCGATGGTTGCGAGTGAAGTTAATGGCCAGTGTGCCACTGAGGTCCCAGAATCCGGCCGTACCATCTTTGTAACCACTCTTCTCTGGGATCATCTTGAGCATCCAGTCGCTGTAGGTAGTACGTCCGCCCAGCAACAGAGAGACTTTATCCTTGACAATAGGAGCCTCAAGCGTGGCCTTGCTGGTGAGCAGGCCGATGCTGGCCGAACCGTGCCATGCCTGGCGGTCGGCAATCTTGCTGGTGATGTTCATGACCGAAGAGATACGGCCGCCATACTGGCTTGGGATGCCACTCTTGTAGAGCTCTGTCTCGCCAATGACGTCGGAGTTGAAGGCAGAGAAGAGTCCGAAGAGGTGCATCGGATTGTAGACCGTATTATTGTTGAGCAGGATCAGGTTCTGATCTGAAGCACCGCCACGTACATTGAAACCGCTGGATGCTTCGCCCATCGACTTGACGCCTGGCAAGGTCTGTACCATCTTCATGACGTCGACCTCTCCCAATGCCAGTGGAATGTTCTTGAGCTGACCGGGTCGGAACTTCTCCATGCCAACCTGTACGGCATTGACTTTCTGCTGAAAGCCAGTGACGGTGATCTCCTCAAGGATATGTTTCTCTTTGATCGGCTCCAGTTGACCGGTGACTGAGTAGTCGTCGGCTAAATATTCCTCATAGGCGTCATACTGAGCAATGCTTCCTTTGCTGAATGAGCGGTATGAAGGCAGGTCTTTGACCAGCTCTCGCTCAGCAAATGCTACTGCGGGTGCGGTCAGAACCTGATATTTTCGGCTGTCTGTCGCCTGATATTTGTTATTCGCTATTTGATGATCTCCCGTAGGATTCATCATCTTCTCCATCTGTCTCATACAGAGTTCAAGGCTGCTGGCTCTCTTCTCCTTGTTGTATTTCAGATGGTTCTGTTTGCTGAAGCTCTTGAGCTGCTTCTTATATTCTGGATAGAGGTTGCCCAGGTCTTTGACATTGTCTACCTCAGTCAGCTGTGACTCGTCGACCATCGGAGCGTTGAGCGCAGAGGTAGGAATCAGATAATATTTATCGACAGTGTCAAGGTTTTTCACCGTATGCATCTCAACGATGACGTCAGCGGTCTTGAGCTTGCGGCGTTTCATGACCAGGCTGACCTGCTGGCCTTCATGCAAGACGCGCATGAAGTAATCGCCGATACGGACATGACGATATCCTTCGACGATAAAATAATCTATATAAGCCTGATCGGGGACAATAGGAAGGCCTCGGACGGGAGAAATTACCGAAACAAGGTTCTGAAAGATGTCGTATCGGAGGCTGACATGCGGATAAAGGATTCCCCTGAAGCTGATAGCTCCTTCATGAGCGTCTTTGTCTGACCAGAAGGGATGCGTAGTCCACTGGCTAAAGTTGAAAGGTGGTTCGATGCGCCCTTGGTAAAGCGTAGCATGATCTCCAGCTTTCTGAAGATAGGATTCAATGGAAAGCGCCTGTCCCTGAGCCTGTAGCGCTGAGCCTGATAGGAGCGCCGTCAGTATGGACAATATAAATCGGTGTTTCATTACCAGAAAAGTAGTTTTTTATGCGTGCAAAGATAATGAAAAATTGAAGAATCTACAAATTATTGTAATATGAATTCAACAATTATCAGCATTTTTTTTGTTGGGTTCTATCTTTTGTCGTCTTTTCTTTCCATAGATTTGAATAGTTTGCCATACCTATTTATATTTGCACTATGAAATCTTATATCCTTTCACTTCTGGTTCTTTTGCCAATACAAGTCGTCTCGCAGAATTATAGCAAACTGTCTGGCTATGTACGACAGTTGGCTCATGAGCATGTGCAACAAGCTGAAACGCGTGGAGAACAATCCTTATCTCCATCTCTACGTATGGTCATGCTGATACGTGGCGAAGAGAGTGTGCTGGCACCTTATTGCCTGACTCATCAGGGCGATCTGCATCTGTGCAGTCTTACTATCGATGAGGCAATTGCCCTGTCGGCCAGTGATAAGGTGACCCGTATTCAGGCCAGGCCTGCACAGATGTCGATATGCCTGGATACTCTGAATCAGATCACACATGTCGATCAGGTCTGGCAGGGAACCCGTCTGCCACAAGCGTATACTGGTAAGGGTGTGCTGATGGGTGTGCCAGATGCAGGTATTGACTATAAGCATCCTGCCTTCCGCGATGAGGAGGGTCGTCTGCGCATCGTCCGCGCCTGGGATAAACTCGATCTGTCGGGAGGAACCAAGTATCGGAAAGACAGTAATTTCCCGATGGGAGTCCTCTATACTTCTCCTGAGGCGCTGCTGGCTAAAGGTCAGAGCGTAGACAGTAAATGGAGCACACATGGTACGATGACGACTTCTGTCGCCGCAGGTTCTGCCGCAGGTACGCCATATCAGGGAGTGGCTTTCGAGGCAGACATCTACTCCGTGACCGAACTGGTTTCGACCAATGAGGATGCTGTGCCAAAGCTGTATCATGAGCTCTATACATCAGAGAATATGCTCCTTGCATACAGCAATATCTTTGCCTATGCGGATAGCGTAGGACAGCCTTGTGTGATCAGTTGCAGCCTGGGAGGACTTCAGGATATGACCGACGAAGATGCCTTGTATAATGAATATTTAGAGCGTCTGCTGACTCCCGGACATCTGATGGTC
Organism: Bacteroidales bacterium; assembly: GCA_045598885.1. Lineage (GTDB taxonomy): Bacteria > Bacteroidota > Bacteroidia > Bacteroidales > UBA3663 > Liminaster. The sequence continues at coordinate 5,653 of JAZRVB010000110.1, read as the reverse complement.
GCCTCGGTCGGCAATGATGGCAAGGCGGCTCATTATATGTATAAGCCCCAGGGCGTTGCCTCGGTCGGTAGTGGCCTTTATTCGGCCAAAGAGACTTCGACAATCAATGTGAGTACGACTGGAACCCTGACCATGCGCCTGACTAACTGGTCGGCTGACACTCCTGCCAGCTATGACTTGGTGCTCGATATGACCCCAGGAGACAGTGTTAGTGCATCTGGCCTGCGCTGGTCCGATTTTACAGGCAAGGAGCCTCTGGCAGACCTTTATAATATGTCTATCTCGGTCTATTGCGCTTATGATGGCTTCGATTCTACACGTGTAGGATATGATATTTTCCTAAATTATCCAAATAAGCGCTTGTTGGATTATGAGCAATGCACGGTAGAGTTTTTAGGAGAAGATGTAGATGCAAGGATTTTCGTACAACACGGTGAGTTCCGGGAGTATAAGAATGCAACGGTTTCTTTGTCTGATGCTCTCCCCGGTTTGGGTACGCTCTTATCTCCAGGAGCATTGCCTGCCGTGATTGGCGTGGGAGCTACTTCCCATCGCATCGACTGGACGCGCTATGACGGTGTGCATAGGGTATATTACCTTCCAACACCCCATGGAGACCGTGCCAACTTTTCTGCATGCGGACCATCGCTGCACGGATTCGTCAAGCCAGATGTGATGGCTCCGGGTGTGAGCGTGGTATCTGCGCTCAATAGCAAGTATGTCGAAGAGAATTACTCCAGCATCAAAGACCGTATCGTTTATGACGGACTTTCAGATGGCTATACCGATTATCATTGGGGTGTCGACTGTGGCACTTCCTTCTCCGCGCCAGTCGTTGCCGGTATCCTGGCGCTCTGGCTTCAGGCCGACCCTACGCTGACGCAGGATCGTGTCAAGGAGGTGCTGGCCAAGACCTGTCGTCAGGAGGATTCGATGCTGACGCTCGCGTCTTCTGTTCCAGGTGTTTGGCCGAACAATGAGTGCGGTCATGGTGAGATCGATGCTTACCGCGGCCTGCTCGAAGTTCTCGGATTGTCAGATATTCCAGAGCTCTCTACCCGTCAGTTGCAGCATGTGAGTGTCGTGGCTGCATCGGATGGTCAGATCACGCTTTCGGCCGACGAAGCGCCTGCACAATCCCTCGGTTGCCGTGTTTATGCCGTGTCTGGCCAGCTGCTCACAGAAGGAAGATGGCAGGCAGGAGAGCAAAAGATTACCCTCCAGCTGCCAGCATACACAGGAGTGTTTGCCGTACAGGTGGAGGGTATGGGTTCGACGCTGATCCGAATGGAGTAGCGAAAGCTTTGATCGGTATCTGATCCCTGTTATTTGTTATTTCCAGTAGCTGGTCTCAGCTTGTCAATGATCATGGCGATGGCTCCATCGCCAGTGACGTTGCACGCAGTTCCGAAAGAATCCATGGTGACGTAGAGTGAGATCATCACCGCCTGAAGCTCTGCCGAGAAGCCGAGGTTGGTGTCGAGCAGACCAAGAGCTGCCATGATAGCACCGCCAGGAATGCCAGGAGCTGCAATCATCGTCACGCCGAGCATGAGGATGAAGCTCAGGAACATAGGCAGGTCGTATGGCATATTGGTCATCATCATCAGGGCCAAAGAGCATGAGACAATCTTGAGCGTAGAGCCACTGAGGTGGATAGTGGCACAGAGTGGGATGACAAAGCCTGCCACTTCTGGTCGTACACCGTTGGCGATGGTCTGACGGAGAGTCACTGGGATAGTGGCAGCCGAAGATGAGGTGCCTAGTGCCGTGAAATAAGCGGGCATCATGCGCATCAACGCATGGAATGGCGACTTACGAGCCACGAGGCCTGCAATGGCGAACTGCAAAAGTAGCAGAATAGCGGTAAATAAGAAGATCAGTACGATGATCTTGAGGAAAGCTTCGAGCACCGCAGTCGCCTGACCCGTCGCCGACATGTCATTGAACAGGCCGAAGATATAGAATGGCAGAAGCGGGATAATGGCCTTCTCAAGCGTTCTCTGCACGATCGAACGGAGCTCGGAGAATCCCTTGTTGAGTCCTTTGGCTTCAAAGGCGGCAATTCCTAAGCCTAACATGAAACTGGTGACCAAGGCGGTCATCACAGGCATGACAGGAGGGATGTCGATGGTGAAGTAAGCAGGGAAGGCGTCGTTGGTCGTGCCGATCAGCGAGGTGAAAGTCACACCTTCAAGGATCTTTGGGAAGAGCGCCGTGGTGAAGGTGTAGGAGAAAAGTCCGCTGGCTACCGTAAACAGATAAGCCATACCTGCCGTGATAGCCAGCCACTTACCCGCTCCCTTTCCTACCTCCGCAATGGCAGGAGTTACTAATCCCACGATGATGAGCGGGATGATGAAGCGTAGCAACTGATCAAATATGGAATTGAACGTATTGAAGAGTCGTACGCCCCAATCTGGCATGAACTGGCCAATGATAGCGCCAAGGATGATGGCGATGATGATGCGGGGGAGGAGGGGGAGCTTTTTCATATTTCAAATATCAATAGTTGCACTCTGTCTCAAGAATGCGCTTGATGACGGTCTCTGCAGAGATCTCGCGGTTTGCGGCCTCTGGGATGACGAGGCTGCGAGGGCCTTCGATGACATCGTCGGTCACGATCATGTTGCGACGTACTGGCAGACAGTGCATGAAATGAGCATCGTTGGTCACTGCCATCTGACGCTCGCCGACAGTCCATGAGCGCCAGTCCTCATTTGGATAGAGCTCAGGGAAGTCCTTCTCAAGGTTCTTGCCATAGTGAGCATCCTCGAAGCAGCTCCAGTTCTTGGCATAGACGAAGTCTGCACCCTCGAAAGCCTTCATCTGATCATACTCGATGGTAGCGCCTTCTGTGAATCGTGGATCAAGCTCATAGCCGTGTGGCTGAGTGACAACTACCTCATAGCCAGCAGCAACAGCAAACTGTGCAAAAGAATTTGGTACAGCCTGTGGCAGACGGCCAGGATGTGGAGCCCAAGTCATCACAACCTTCGGACGAGCCTTCTCCTTATGCTCCTCGATGGTGATGATGTCGGCAAAAGCCTGCAGAGGATGGCCGGTAGCACACTCCATAGAGAAGACTGGCTTGCCAGAATACTTGATGAACTGGCTGAGAATCATCTCCTCATAGTCGTCCTTCTTGCTTTCGAACTTGGCAAATGAGCGTACTCCGATGATGTCGCAGTAGCATGCCATGACTGGGATAGCTTCGAGCAGATGCTCAGCCTTGTCACCATCCATGATGACGCCACGCTGGGTCTCAAGTTTCCAGGCACCGGCATTGACGTCGAGGACGATGGTGTTCATGCCGAGGTTCTGTGCAGCCTTCTGGGTAGAGAGACGGGTACGAAGGGAATTATTGAAGAAGATGAGCAGACAGGTCTTGTTCTTGCCGAGGTGCTGATAGCCGTAGCGATTCTGCTTCACCTCAAGGGCCTCCTTGATTGCGGCCTGCAGGTCGCCGAGGTCATGGACGTTCTGATAATAACGCATAGTTTGCTTTGTAAAAGGATATTTGATTTTTTGATCCTTGCATATCTTCCACGGTACCGTGACAGACATGCCATGATTCTCGCATATCTTCCACGGTACCGTGATAGACATGCCATGATTCTCGCATATCTTCCACGGTACCGTGACAGACATGCCATGTTTCTCGCATATCTTCCACGGTACCGTGACAGATATGCCATGGTTTTCGCATCCCCTCCACGGTACCGTGAAAGAGATGCCTTCGTGCGGAAAGGTACTAAGCGGATTCGCGCGAACCTATTTTATAATATTAAAGAGTTAAAAAGGACTTTGTCTCACTTTTTAACTCTTTATTATTATATTTCTAATTAAACGATGATCGTTTATTCAGCGTACTTCTTGACGATGATTGAGCCGTTGTGGCCACCGAAGCCGAAGGTGTTGCTGAGCGCTGCACGGACGGTGCGCTTCTGAGCCTTGTTGAAGGTGTAGTTCAAATCGTAGTCGATCTCTGGATCCTTGTCATCCTCCTCATGGTTGATGGTTGGAGGAACAATGTCGCACTGTACTGACTTGACGCAGAACAAAGCCTCAATAGCACCTGCTGCACCGAGGAGGTGACCAGTCATTGACTTGGTAGATGAGATGTTGAGCTTGTAAGCTGCCTCACCGAATACCTCCTTGATAGCCTTTGACTCTGAACGGTCGCCTACAGGAGTAGAAGTGCCGTGTACGTTGATGTAGTCAATATCTTCTGGCTTCATGCCAGCGTCGTCAAGAGCTGCCTCCATGACGTACTTAGCACCGAGACCTTCTGGATGGGTAGCTGTGAGGTGATAAGCATCGGCTGACATGCCGCCACCTACAACCTCAGCGTAGATCTTAGCGCCACGAGCCTTAGCGTGCTCAAGTTCCTCAAGGATCAAGCAGCCAGAACCCTCGCCCATAACAAAGCCATCACGGCTTGCTGAAAATGGACGGCTTGCATGCTCTGGATCATCATTGCGGGTAGAAAGAGCCTTCATGGCATTGAAGCCACCGAGACCTGGCTCACAGATTGGAGCCTCTGCACCACCAGTCACAATCATGTCGGCCTTGCCGAGACGGATGAGGTCGAAAGCGTTGATCATGCCATGAGTAGCTGATGCACAAGCACTGACGCAACCGAAGTTAGGACCGAGGAAGCCGTACTTGATGCTGAGCTGGCCAGCAGCGATATCAGCGATGATCTTAGGAATGAAGAATGGATTGTAACGAGGACCACGCTCATCGCTATAACCCTTTGACTCATCATGGAAAGACTTGATACCACCGATGCCTGAGCTGTAGATGACACCGATGCGCTTCTTGTCGGCAGTCTCAAGGTCGAGACCGCTATCCTTGATAGCCTCATCGGCAGCAGCGAAAGCAAACTGTGTGTAACGGTCAACTCGGCTGACCTCCTTCTTCTCGAAATAGAGGGTAGGGTCAAAACCCTTGACCTCGCAAGCAAACTGAGTCTTGAACTTTGAGGCGTCGATCAGGGTCACAGGACCGCAACCGCTCTTGCCTTCGATAAGGTTCTGCCAAGTTTCCTCGACGTTGAGACCCAGAGGAGTGACGGCACCAAGACCCGTTACTACTACTCTCTTTAATTCCATATTTTTATATATAAAAAATTACTAATTACTGATTACGAATTACTCCCATCGACCGCCATCGGGCAGCACAATGTGTAATTTGTAATTTGTAATTAGTAATTTCAATAAAGTTGATTACTTGTTAGCCTCGATGTAAGCAACAGCGTCACCTACAGTAGCGATCTTCTCTGCCTGATCATCTGGGATGGTGATACCGAACTCCTTCTCAAACTCCATGATGAGCTCTACGGTGTCGAGAGAGTCTGCACCGAGGTCGTTTGCGAATGATGCTTCGTTCTTAACTTCGCTTTCGTCTACGCCAAGCTTATCAACGATAATGGCCTTTACTTTAGCTTCAATTTCTGACATAACTTTTTTGTTGTTTAGGTTAATATTTTGATGATAATTTAAATCAGGTTGCGGATCAAGAACGCAGGATTCTCAAATCCGACTGCAAAATTAGGACTTAATTTTTTAGCAACCAAACATTTGTGTAAAAAAATGCACATTTTGCGGAAAATGGTGCATGTTAACGGCGTTTTGTATAGTGGAGTTGA
>JAZRVB010000109.1:0-6536 GCA_045598885.1 Bacteroidales bacterium | reverse complement strand
CCACCAGAACAGAATAAATCTGCACTCTGGTGGTGATAAATTTTTGTCTATAAAGAGAGGTGCTGATTACTTAGCACGCTCAACGTAAGAACCGTCGCGGGTATCAACGACGATCTTGTCGCCCTGCTTACAGAAGAGAGGAACCATTACGATGTTGCCGGTCTCAACGGTTGCCTTGGTGAGGGTGTTGGTAGCGGTGTTGCCCTTCTCGCCTGGCTCCATCTCGGTAATCTCGAGAGTGGTCTTGACTGGCATCTCAGCGGTGAGGATGGTCTCGTCGGTTGAGTCACGGAGGATATCAACGATATCACCCTCCTTCATGAACTTGCTACCTACAACCATGTCCTTGTCGATGTTGACCTGCTCGAAGGTCTCCTGCTCCATGAATACGGCATCCTCGCCGTCCATATAAAGGAACTGGTATGGGCGACGCTCTACACGTACGTCCTCAAGAACTTCACCGATATTGAAACGCTTCTCAACTACATAACCTGAAACTACATCCTTCAGCTTAGTGCGCATGAAAGTGTTACCCTTACCTGGCTTAACGTGGAGGAACTCCACTACAACCTGAAGCTTGCCGTCGAGACGGATGACGGTGCCGTTCTTAATGTCCTGTGACTTAATTGCCATAATTCTATAGTTTATTGTTATAATTTTGAAGTTTCAAAGGGAGAAACCTGCCCAAAAAGCGGGTATTTTGCTATCTTGCGGGTGCAAAGATAGAATAAAAAAGTGAGAAAAACAAAAATATTTAAAGAATTTCATAAAAAAGTTTGGTGATTTGAATATTTTTCGCTACTTTTGCACCCGCTAAATGTCAATAGAAACAAAAAAATTAACAATATAAAAGCGATACAACTATGAAGATGACTTTCCAGCCACACAACCATCGCCGCCTTCACAAGCATGGTTTCCGCGCTCGTATGGCCACCAAGAACGGCCGCCGCGTCCTCGCAGCTCGTCGTGCTAAGGGCCGTAAGAACTTGACCGTTGGTGATTCAATGCGTTAATCAACGCATTGAATAGTTTGCTAACGATCATGCGTTAATAAGCGGATTGGCAAGACAAACCGGAATCCCTTTATAAAGGATCAACGATGACTGTCAATGAGGTCAGAGCCTCTGCGACGGTCATTTGTTTTTCTCTTCTATTATTATATATAATGTGTATGAAGACACGCATTCAATCGCTGCTGAAAGCCCTCGGCGAGGGCGTCTATGAGAAGGATACAGAACTGGCCATGGGCTTGCTTGCCGCTTTGGCAGGAGAGAGCCTGTTGCTGCTCGGCCCTCCTGGTGTGGCCAAGAGCATGGTGGCTCGGCGACTGAAGGATGCGTTTGCTGGCGGCAAGTCGTTCGAGTATCTTATGTCGCGCTTCTCAACGCCCGACGAGATCTTTGGTCCTGTGAGCATCAGCCGCCTCAAGGAGAGCGACAGTTACGAGCGTGCGACGGAGGGTTATCTGCCAACGGCCGACGTGGTGTTCCTCGACGAGATCTGGAAGGCTGGTCCTGCCATTCAGAACACGTTGCTCACGGTAATCAATGAAAAGACCTACCTCAATGGCAACCGACAGATACACTTGCCGCTGAAGCTGCTTATTGCTGCGAGCAATGAGTTGCCTGTTCTGGGGGAGGGGTTGGAAGCTCTGTGGGATCGTTTCCTGATCCGGCTCGTGAGCGGGTGCATTGAGGATGAGGAGAACTTCTATAGGATGGTGGGAACCACAGGACCCTCCCCCGACCCCTCCCGTGAAGGGAGGGGAGTGAAGGATGTTAGTGATCTTTTCGCTAATGCTGAGGCGTTTACTGCAGAGGAGTATGTTCAGATTCAATCGGAGATCGAGCAGGTTTCCGTGCCCCGCGAGGTCTTGCTGGCAATCACGGCCATCCGCAAGGGCTTGCAGGATGTAGCTATCGAGGGTCAGGATGTGCATAGAAACATCTATGTCTCTGACCGTCGCTGGAAGAAGGTCGTGCATCTGATGCGTACCTCTGCCTATGTTCACGACCGTAAGGAAGTGAATCTCGCCGACCTTCAGATAGCCATTCATTGCCTCTGGAACGAGCCTGACGAGCAGGAGAGCATAGGCCAGCTGGTGGCACGAGCCATCTTCGGCCCTTACTTGGAGCGTCTTGATACGTTAGCGCAGCAACTGGGCAAGGCCTTGCGTGTGCGCAAGGTGAAGGATGTGCTCGAGGAGGCTCGTCAGCGTGGCGACCATCGTGACGATGACCTCATTGTGTTCGACGGTCTCTACTATGCTATCGATGAGCGTGCGGGCGTGAGCAATGCCTTTATCTATGTGCCTGACTTCAAGCACTTGCCTACACGTAGTGCCGACGAACCTGCCGTGCGTGGTGTGATGTATCGTGACCCTCGTCAGCCGAAGCGTCAGCTGATTCGTGCCTATGCGAACCCTGACAACGTGGGCGAGCATGAGGTCGAGCTGACTCGCGTAAACCTGTATCGCGACTCAATGAACCTCTACGTGAATGGCACCCGCTACCCATTGCGCCGCGTCCTCCGTGGCGGACAGACAGCGCAGGCGTCGGGTCTCGAACCAGTCGTGAAAGGTGCTATGCCACAGCTCGAAGACTGCGAGACGGCTGTTGATCAGCTCTACCAGGAGGCCGTGATGCTGGGTGCTCAGCTCAAATCGCACCTCTTCGTGAGTCGCGAGGTGTTGCAGGTGGTCAATGCGCAGATGGAAACTTTCCGTCGCCAGATCGCCCTGTTGCGTGCCGATGTGCGTAAGTTGTTGTACGATGAATAGGGGACCCACCCCAACCCTCCCTCACAGGGCGGGGGTAATAATGTCACTTTGTTAGGCTGAAATCTTTGCAATATTTGTCTTTTCCACATAAGGTGCTTGACGAGCTGGAGTCGTTGATCTGCACCGATCTGGAACGTGCCTTTGCCGAAGCGGTAGAGGCGCGTCTGCAGTTCATGCGTATGCGAGGTGTGGAAGATGATTATGAACTGGCTCAGATCAAGGCCGACTTCGTGCGTGAGAAGCTGCCTGGCCAGCAGGCGTTGCTCGACAAGTATCTGGAGGTCATCCCCCCTGCGCTCGAACAGCGTGGCGTGACGCTCGATGAGTTCGAACAATGTTGGGCGCTGATGGGTACGATCTGGAATGTAGTCGAGCTTGATCGCATCCGTCCTGTGGTGCGCTTGCAGCAGCAATATCCTGTCTTGCTCGATGTCGCAAAACGAGTCGGACGTATTGCCGACGATGAAGGCCCAGAGCGTGTGCCTGTGAGTATGGGAGGTGCGATGAGCGTGGAGCATGGTGCGCCGAGCGACATCGAAGGCGTGACGATGGGCAATGACATCACGTCGCTGCTGCCTCTCGAAATGGCAATCATGAGCGATGATCAACTCTCGAGTCTCTTCGCCTACCGCTTTGCTACGCGTCGCTTACAGACGTTCCGCTATAAGAGTAACGTCATGAAGCAGGCGCGTAAGGTAGAGGTGCGACGTGCGCGCCAGAAGGGTCCGATGATTGTCTGCCTCGATACTTCCGGGTCGATGCAAGGACAGCCGGAAAAGATTGCAAGTAGCCTCATAATCAAATTGCTGCAGGTGGCATTACGCCAGGAGAGAGATCTGCTGCTCGTGGCGTTCAGTACAGGGGTGAGGCTCTTTGATGTGCGTAAGAATCGTACGCGGCTTTTCGATTTCCTGCGCAAGGAATGTGGTGGAGATACCGACGGTACGCAGATGCTGAAGTCTGTGATGCATACGATCTCCGAGAATCCGCTCTATGGCAGCGCTGACGTGCTGCTGATCAGCGACTTCAAGTTCGATACGCCGAGCGCTTCGATCATGAAACAGGTGAATATGCTGAGGGATGAGGGAACGCGTTTCTATGGACTTCAGATTGGGGTAGCGCCTATCGACGCTTGGAAAAAATATCTTGATAATTATTGGCATCTGGAGTACAAACTGCAGATGAAGCCGTGGTTTATTCAAAAGTGAGGAGTGAGGAGTGAGGAGTTAGGAGTGAGCGTAGTACCTCCACACTTTTCAATTCCCCCACCTCCGGAATATGCTGTTTGATGAATGCCAGAAGGATGTCGAGCATGATATTACGTCCATCTTGATTGAGAGGGAGGGAAGCCATGTCCTCATAGCTGGTGAGTAATACGCGATGCAGCCATTGGGCTGATGTGGCAGTGAGATAGTAAGGGTGGAAGATGGGTCCTGCGGTGAATGCTCCTTCGGTCATATCAAAAAGATATCCAGGCTGATATCCCTCAGGATCGATGGAAAAGCCGAGCTGGCTGATGAGCTGGCAGGTGAAGACAAGATGGAAATTCGCCCATCCGCTCTCCGTATTTTCGAGTATGTCGAGGCTATGTAGCAGGAAACGCCAGAGTTGTGGGTCCGGTTGTTGCTCAAGCGGACGTACGACGTGGTGGGTGAGTTCGGCGATGTATAGACATTGCGCTGCCTTGTCAGGATGTGTGAGCGTCAGCATGTAAGGTGAGCGGACGACTTCGGCCTCGGCAATTTGCAGTATCTCTCCGTGACCGGGCTTGAGCACTATCTGTATCAATGTCATTGGTGTCATCATGGTGCGCATCCTGCTGGCGTTTTTGCCACGTGTAAAGAGTGGTACACGACAGGTAATCCGACCACGCTGCTGAGTGTAAAGATGCACTAACTGAGCGTGATCTGAGATGGGGACGGTGCATAGTACGATGGCTGCCGTCTTGTCGGAATTGTCATTTAAAACTGCCATTTTCGGTTGCAAATATAGACAATACGCGTTTAAAAACAAAGTTTTAAACACTTTTTTTGAGAAATATTTTGCCAATTCGTAGAAAAACAGTATCTTTGCACCCGCTTTTGGGCATTTTCTCATCATTAAAGTCCCGACCGCGTGATTGGGCAAGACCAGCGTGAGCGACATGGCGGTGCTTGGCTGGAGAGATTTTTTGAGAAGCGAAAAGCATTTTATTTCTAAAAATTAAATTAAAAATCATAGCGGCACGAGATGCCGCACAAACAATCAAAAGACAATGGCAAATCACAAGTCATCTAAGAAGCGCATCAAGCAGACCATTACCCGCAACCTCGCAAACCGTTACTACGGCAAGGTAACCCGTAACGCAGTTCGTAAGCTCCGCGCTACTACCGACAAGGACGAGGCTGCTAAGCAGCTTCCAGAGGTAAGCTCAATGCTCGACAAGCTCGCTAAGAAGAACGTAATCCACGCTAACAAGGCAGCTAACCTTAAGAGCAAGCTCGCTAAGCTCGTTAACAAGCTCTAATCCAGCTCCAACGAGATATAATGCCCGTATTGTGCCATTGTGGCCTTACGGACATTATTATATTACGCGCGCGTATGTGTACGCGTAAAAACAAATCCTTCAAAACAAATCTTCATGTCAGAAATTCAGAATAATTACGACGCGAGTCATATCCAGGTGCTCGAAGGCCTTGAGGCCGTCCGCAAGCGCCCGGCCATGTATATCGGTGATACCAGCATCAAGGGTTTGCATCACTTGGTCAGCGAGGTTGTAGATAACTGTATCGATGAGGCTTTGGCTGGATACTGTAATGATGTACAGGTGTTCATCCTGCCGGACAATTCGATCAAGGTTATCGATAACGGTCGTGGTATCCCTGTCGATATGCACCAGAAGGAGAAGCGCTCTGCCCTCGAAGTCGTTATGACCGTACTCCATGCAGGTGGTAAGTTCGATAAGAATACCTACAAGGTGTCAGGCGGTCTTCACGGTGTGGGTGTGAGCTGCGTCAACGCGCTCTCTGATCAGTTCGTGGCCGAGGTTCATCGCCAGGGTCATATCTATCGTCAGGAGTACGCTTTTGGTAAGCCTATCACTCCTGTCGAGATTATTGGCGACACTGACGATACAGGTACCACCATCACCTTCCACCCAGATGCTTCGATCTTTACCGAGACCGTCTATGAGTGGGATCGTCTGGCTGAACGTCTGCGTGACCTCTGCTACCTGAATACAGGCATCCGCCTCACTTTGACCGACCTCCGCGAGGAGGCTCGTCAGGAGAATGGTGAGCCACGCCACCAGCTGTTCTACAGCTCTGAAGGCCTGAAGGAATTTGTGCAGTGGATGGACGAGAGTCGTACTCCACTCATCCCAGATATCATCCATCTCGTTACAGAGAGTGAGGGCGTACCTGTCGAGGTCGCTCTGACCTACAACACTGGCTACAGCGAGAGCATCCATACCTTCGTCAACAACATCAACACTCATGAGGGTGGTACACACCTCGATGGCTTCCGTTCAGCATTGAGCGCCTCGCTCAAGGAGTACGGCACCAAGGAGAAGATGTTCGAGAAGGCCAAGCTGGCCAACGATATCCGTCTCGATGACTTCCGTGAGGGTCTTACCGCTGTTGTCAGCGTCAAGGTCGCTGAGCCTCAGTTCGAGGGTCAGACCAAGACTAAGCTCGGCAACGTAGAGATCCGTCCAGCAGTACAGAAGGCTGTACGTAAGGCCATGGATAACTATCTCGAGGAGAATCCTAACCAGGCT
>JAZRVB010000108.1:0-9973 GCA_045598885.1 Bacteroidales bacterium | reverse complement strand
CCTTGCCCGAGATGGCGATGAGATCGCCACGGGGGAAGCACTTCACGCCGTGGATCTCCAGCAGGTGTTTCTGCTCGATGAGCTGCGTGTCGCGGTCGATGAAGCACTTCTCCAGGCGTTGCTGGATCTCATCCCATTCGGGGTGCGCCGACATCGGCTTAGACTCAAGAGTAGCGATGTCCTGCTGCAATAGTTCTAAGTTGCCCATTGTTATGGATTTTAATTAGGAGCATTTTTTAGTGAGGAGTTAGGAGTGAGGAGTTAGGAGTGAGGAGTTAGGAGTTAGGAGTTGTTTGTCTCATCTTGCGAAGTAGTTTTCGGAGCCGCAGATTAACTCCTCACTCCTCACTCCTAACTCCTCACTAAGAGAAGCTCCTCACTCCTCACTCCTCACTAAGAGAAGCTCCTCACTCCTAACTCCTAACTTAAAAAAAGTTCTATAAGAGATTAAATAATTAAATGTAAAAGAACACCGCCCATCAGGAACTGATCCTGATGGACGGTGCAAAGATGGTGGAAATAATGAGGTCTCACCGGTGAGTCTCACTAGTAAAACTTAGTAGGAATTGCCAACTTTTAACGTGATAGGCAGATTTACGTCCTTAAACAGCAGATTGATACGGTCGATGAAGGCTTTGTGACGCTCTGTGAGGATGAAGCCTTCATAGATCTTACGACGGACATACGACTCTTTGATGCCCGTGATTATGACGATGATACCTATGAGCTTGGTCTTATCAAAGTGTGCCGCATCGATACTATGTAAGCTCAGGAACTCCAGAACGGCGGCAATGAGCACGACACTGGGAGTGTCATCTTTCAGTTCTTCGACGGCTTGCTGGAAGTCCTCTGGGGTATACGGCCCATCATTGCGCGCACTACGCACACCCTCGTCGAGCAGCTTGTCAAAAAACGATGGATTGCTGCTTCGTCGCAGGTTGCCGTTGCCCATCATCATATAGCAGATGACCAGAGGGTCTTTCTCATCGAATTTCTCAAGCGACTTGGGGTACTCTTTGCGTATCATGCACTGATAGGTCTCGACCTTCTCAGGATCCTGCAGGATGCGACAGTGGTGATAGATGGTAAAAAGACTGAAGCCGTGGGTGAGCTCCATCCACTCCTGGGTGGTGTTGATGGTGGTGATCTTCTGCCACAACTCTTCGGCGGTGATGTTGTGATTGCTGTTCATTATTAAATATTTAGTTAACAAAATGACACAAAAAAACTGCCTATCTGGTATATTCCATATCGGGACCAATATTGATAGGCAGGAACGGTGAACCGTTTTGTTCGGTGAGCAAGCAGAAGGTGTGAACTAGAAAAAAAAATTGCCCGTTCTTCCTAGTACGATTCATTTATGCTCACCATACCCGAGATGGATAGGATGATCATGTATGAATGCGTACTAGGAAGAACGGGCAAGAACTCTTAGGACACAGTGTTCGTAAAGAACTAATAATCTGCTGCGAAGATAACCATTATTTCCGGAACTGCCAAATATTTATTAATAAAATTGCATTATAAGTGCAAAATATCTTATTTTAACCCTGTTTATACTATCGATTTTCGATCATTAGAAAGAATTTATAGAAATATAGAATTCGTGATTGCGCTAATAGAAGACAGCGACAAATATCGTAAGAGTGGATGTTCTAGTGATAATCTGGCATTTGCAGAAATGTTTATTGCACAATAATACTTATTTCTAACGATTTTATGTTAAAGATTGCACAAAATAAAACAAAGATGATTGTTTTTTGAAGAAAAAATCGTATATTTGCGCCCAACGGGCGCTACCTACTTCGCACCTCGGCAATCGAAGCAAGCTTCATTGCTCTCGGTTTGGCGTCGGTCGTCCGACAGATGTCGGCTAAAAAGACATTGAAAACCACTCAAAGCAGATAAAAATGAGCAAATTCAGATACCCGATTGACAATGATCAGTTCCAAGAAATTAGGGAACAGGGAATGTTGTATGTTGACAAGACAGACATGATGTATGATCTTGCCAACAGTTATAAGTATGTCTTTCTGGCCCGTCCTCGTCGATTTGGCAAGTCTTTGCTTTGTAATACTTTTAAGGCCTACTTTCAGGGACAGAAGGAACTGTTTGAGGGATTGAAGGTAATGGAGCTGGAGAAGCAGTGGAAAAAGTTCCCTGTGCTGCACTTGACCTTGAGCGGATTGAAGAACCTCTCAGTAAGTGATGCAAAGACGAAATTGGAAAGTCTGATTAGAGGCTATGAGAATATTTATGGAAAAGATCCTCTTGCGATAACTCCTGGTGATCGTTTCCGCAATCTGATTCACAACGCTGCAGAACAGTCATGTGAGAAAGTCGTAGTAATCCTCGACGAATATGATTCTCCTATCATGCGTCTGATGTATGACAAGGAGCAACTTGATGCCATGCGCTCCGTACTGCGCGAGTTTTATCAGGTGCTGAAGGATGAAGGGGCTTACCTCCGGTTTGTATTCATCACGGGTGTTACGAAGTTCTCTCAGCTCAGCATTTTCTCGGAGTTGAATAATCTCTATCAGATTTCAATGCTTGACGAATATTCTGGATTGTGTGGCATTACGCAAGAAGAATTAGAAACGACACTTCGACCTTGTGTTGAAGAGTATGCAGAAGCTCTTGATATCGCCACGGAAGAAGCATACGCTCTGCTAAAGAAGAATTACGATGGCTACCATTTTTCGAAGAAATCTAAGGATGTATATGCTCCATTCAGCTTGCTCCGTGCCTTGAAAGAAAGATCTACTGATCCATATTGGTTTGAGTCTGGCACTACCAAGTCACTAATCGAACATCTTCAGCATCATCCAGAGTTCAATCCATTGGATTTTGATGGTGCAGAGTTGTCGTTGGGAGCTTTCAATGCTCCATGTGAATCAGCTGATACTCCGATACCATTGCTTTACCAGAGTGGATATTTGACTATCCAAAGCTATAACAAGGAAGATGAAGTGTATAATCTTCACTTCCCTAACTATGAGGTTCGTCAAGGAATGGTATCTGGATTATCCAATTATTTGCTTGACGCTGACAACCTAGAGCGAGATGCCATCGTTCTTGCCATGTCTCGCGCTCTCAAACATGGAGATCTGTCTGAGGCGCTGACCCAGCTCCGTTCCTACATTGCCAGCCTTCCCTACGACATCATCACGAAGAAGGAGTGGATGGCAAAGAAGAAGAGAGAAGCGTTCTACAAGCTGCTTATCTACGTCATCTTCTCTATGCTCAACAGCAAGGTCGATACCGAGGTCAAGAGTATCCTGGGTCGTGCAGACGTGGTGATCAAGACCAAGACGGACATCTTCGTGCTCGAACTGAAGGTAGATGATACCGTCGAGAATGCATTGGCTCAGATTGACAGCAAGGGATATGCCATCCCTTACGAGGCAGACGGTCGCAGAGTGACTAAGTGCGGAGTCTGCATATCAAGCGAGCAGCGCAACATCACCCAGTGGCGCATTACTGATGCCAAGGGGAGTGTCATAGAGAATCAAGATTTCCTCAGTAAGCAATAATTAATGGGTCAAATTGAATCAATTAAGAGAGCGAGTAAAAATCATAATCTATCTATCTTTGTCCCCCAAAATATAAGACTATGGCAAAGAAGGTCACAAATATAGAAGTCAAGGACACGGTTATTCGTACCTTGCAACAAGATGGCATCGACTATGTGTGCATCACAGACATCGCTCGTCAAAAGAATGCTGAGGAGCCAAAGGATGTGGTGAAGAATTGGATGCGCCTGAAGAATACCATTGAGTACTTGGGACTCTGGGAAAAACTCAACAACCCACAATTTAAAGGGGTCGGATTCGACCCCCTTTTCCAAGAGGCAGGGAGTAATGCTTTCACCCTTAGTCCTACGAAATGGATAGAACAGACAAATGCCATCGGTATCGTGTGCACGACAGGCCGCAATGGAGGAACTTATGCCCAAAAGGATATTGCTTTCAAGTTTGCTAACTGGGTTTCTGTTGAATTTGAATTGTATCTCGTCAAAGAGTTCCAGCGCCTGAAGGAAGAAGAGCAGAAACAGATTGGATGGTCAGCCAAACGTGAACTTTCGAAGATCAACTACCGCATTCATACCGATGCCATCAAGCAGAACATCGTGCCGGAAGAGATTGATGCTTATCATAAGTCACTCATCTATGCCGAGGAAGCCGATGTGCTCAATGTGGCAATGTTCGGCATGACGGCCAAAGAATGGCGTGATGCTAATCCAGACAAGAAAGGCAACATACGCGACTACGCTACCATCAACGAACTCATCTGCCTTTCGAATATGGAAAACCTCAATGCAGTGTTCATCAACGATGGCTTGCCGCAATCGGAGCGTCTCATCAAGCTCAATCAGATAGCTATCCAGCAGATGAAGGTGCTGGAGGAGTCGGAGAATAGAAGATTGTTGAAATAAGGATCAAGGATCAAAGGATCTGATCCACTTGATAACTGTCATAAAAAATAAAGTTCAACGACCGGATCAGGGACCTGTCCCTCTGATCCTCTTTTCTCTCCTAGAATGAAAGTGTAGCCTAACAAAATGAGGGCAACCCGAAGAAATATGCACCTTATTCGCAAAGAATTATTCCCCAAACTTGTTTTTCTATAATAAATAATGTAAATTTGCAGCGCAAAAATAATTATAATATAACATCGATGAGTACAATTCAGATTGAAAGTCTTTGGCAGTATATTCAGACATTGTCATTGAGCAAAAAGAATAAAAAGTGGTTAGCAGAGCGTTTGCTGGAAAATAGTACAGTAGAAAGCTCTGCCAATGCTACGACGCTAAAGGCCATTAAGGAGGCCGAAGAGGGGAAAGTGACCAATTTCTCCTCGATAGACGATTTCAAAAAGCACATGTATGAGCTATAATATTCAGGCTACTCGCCAATATGACAAAGATGTAAAATTGGCGAAGAAACGTGGCCTTGATGTAAACAAGCTCATCGAGGTTGTTTGTAAACTCGCAAATGATGAGGCATTGCCAGCTCAAAATCGTGACCATGCTCTTACGGGCAACTATGCAGGTCATCGAGAATGCCATATTTCTCCAGATTGGCTTTTGATATACAAGAAAGCGGAGGAAATTAAGCTCATTACCCTTATTCGAACAGGGTCACATTCAGATTTGTTCTAGACCTTCCTCGACCTAGAGGATCAAGGGACAGGTACCTGACCCACCCCGAATCTTCTGATAATCATCGACAAACATCATACTCGGAGCATCCACTTCTCAGCGTAGAGGTGGGTGCTTTATTGTGATCTGGCAAGATGATTCTGACTTTATTGTCAGGAGCCAGAATGTTTGAATTAGAAGATATTTCGGGCAAGGAAAGAAAAAATACTATCTTTATTTGGAGATGTCAAAAAAAAGTATCATCTTTGCGGCGTGAAATCGAATAATTGAATTATGAGTACTTTCGCTCTAAATAAACTACTGGAATATATTCTGTCATTATCCCTGTCGAACAAAAACAAGGATTGGTTGGCAGAAAGGATTATTATGTCGAAAACAGACGAAGCCATGGACGCAAAGACATTATCGGCAGAAGATAAATTCACTCAGCAAATGTTGTGTCGATTCTCTGGGGCTTGGCATGGAGAAGAAAGTGCAGACGAGATCATCGCGACAATCAATGAAAGCAAAAGCATCAGAGAACCGTTAAGTTTGTAATTTATGGCCAATCAAAAATATCTTCTTGATAGTAATATCTGCATTCATTTGCTTAGAAATCGCAAGGATGTCATTGAAGGAATTCGACGGGTGGGTTGGACAAACTGCTGTATTTCAGAGATAACAGTAGTTGAGCTTTTGTAAAAATCTATTAACTCAAACAGAAACATTCGTATCATGGATAAAGCAACAGTTTTGAAGCTCGTCAAGCAATACAAAGAAGCTATCAGTGGAGTTGTAGAGAATCCGAAGGTATATCTTTTTGGGTCCTATAGTAAGGGGTGCGCTCGCCAGGACAGTGACATTGATGTGGCTGTGATTGTGCCGAGTGTGCCTGATGCACAATTCCTGAAGATCAGTAGCCAACTGTGGAAAGCGACGCTCAAGGTCACAACAAAGATTGAGCCTATCTTAATAGATTCCCGTCATTGGTCACCTCTTTATGAGGATATTCAGAAGACCGGAATCGCTGTATAATTTGACACTCCAGCGGATTACCGATTGACAAAATAGAAGATTCCGGCTATGAAGCGTTTCTTTCTTCTTCGTCTTTTTGTACTATTGCATATTACGTAGAAATGTCTCTTTAGGTCTAATAACGTCATAAAAACTTGCAAAACGTCTTGATTTTAGGTCAAAATTCAATTTAAAGACGTTTTGCAAGTTTTTTTTCGTGGAAAATTTGTATCTTCGCGCAGAAATATTAATTATTAATAATATATGTCTATGAAAAGAACTATCTTTTTGTTGTCTGTTTTAATGTCGCTGGCAGCTTCGGCACAGGAGGTGAAGCCGAGCAGCAAGTTCGGCATTGATCTCCAGCAGCATCTTTATCAGAATGTCAATCATTCAAATGTACTGACCCGAGGAGCTGCACCTAAGGTCAAAGTTCTCGTATCGCTCGTTCCTACTGCCGGTGTCACTTCGGCTGACCTTGAGGCCGTCGGCTGTGAGGTGAAGTGGGCGATGAAATCCGTGGCGTCAGTAACCATTGCGGTCGATCAACTCGAAGCGCTCGCTGCCATCCCAGGAGTGCGCAATATCAATCTGCCAAGGATGGGCGAACGCCTTAACGACGAAGCTCGTAAAGCGGTGTATGTCGATGATGTCGCAGATCCAAAGACAGCCGTAGCTGCAGGCCTGCCAAAGGAATATGATGGCACGGGCGTACTTGTCGGCATCATTGACGGCGGCATCGACTTCAGGCATGTTGCGTTCACAGACGAAGAGGGTAAAACAAGAATCCAGAGGGCTTTTACACAAAAAATGACAGCCGACGGTGAGTTTGATTCTTTTGAAGCTTATACCACTCCTGACGAGATAATCAAGGCCGTACCACAAACAGACGACACTCACGGCAGCCACGTGCTGGGCACTATGACAGGTAGGGAACTTGGCAACAATCTGCATGGCATGGCTCCTAAGGCCGACATCGTTGCTGTAGATTGTGGTTTGTCGGAAGATCAGTTTATCGAAGCCATGAAGCTTATCTGCGAGTATGCAGAAAACGTAAAAAAGCCTATTGCCATCAATATGAGTCTTGGCACATCTAGAGGATGTCCTGACGGATGGAATCCTGTATCAGACGCCATGATGGAATTGACCGACAATGGTACTAAGCCAGGTGTAATCTTCTCAGTCGCTTCAGCTAACTATGGTAATGGTCACAACTATGTTCACCACACGTTTACCTCTGATGATGAGAAACTCTTCCTCTTTTGTGATACGACAGCTCAGAAGCCTTTTGAATTTGAAGGACATTTGGTGCGCGCTATCAATAATCCAGAGACTGTTATGGCCTGGACAGATCATCTTGTAGATAACAAGGAAGAGATGCTAGCCATCTTCGATCTTGAAAAAAAGAAGATGATTGAAGATCCTGATGCTGAGATTGGAGTTGCCTCACTCTATCCGAAAGTCGAAAATGGTGATACCATATTCCATTTTGCAGACCCAACAGAAACTCTTGTACAAGTAAAGAGGGTCATCACATTACGTCAACTCCGCGAGATACTTAAGCAGGACAAGATGTATTTGAGCAGCGTTCTCACTTGTTCTGATGGTGTATCGAAGAAAAATGAGATGTCGTTTACCGTTGATGGTTACCAACTCAGGCTTTTTAAAAACTATTACCTCGGAACCTGTTTCTCTTATCCTGCAGGAACAGAGATTCTCGTAGCCAACTTTGGAGGTAGTGGCAACGGTAAACGATTCATCAAGTTAGATGGTTTCGACAATACCAAGGTTAGTACAAGCGATGGCACAATCAATCGCTATGCCTGCAATATTGCCAACATCACTACTGGCAACTATTGCACCAAGAATAAATACACGAACTATTTTGAGCATGAACGAGTTTTCAAAGAGGTACTCCATGATGTAGTCGAAGACTCTTCTTATGGCATCACATTTAATGAACAGCGTCTGCATAAACCAGAGATACTTGCTCCTGGCACATATATAGCGTCTGCGGCAAACAATTATTGGAAAAGTGAATTCCACGAATACGGCGTACTATCTGATAATATGTTTGATCAGCAAAAAGTGGACTCAAAATTCTCTTCGAAAGTAACTGTCGATGGACAGGACTACTGGTATGTCTATCTGTCAGGCACCTCGATGGCAGCACCTGTCACCACAGGTGTCATTGCGCTCTGGCTGCAGGCCAATCCAAACCTCTCTGTAGCTGACGTGCGTGAGATCATCGCTCATGCCTCTACTCCTTTCAAATCGACTAATCCTGCCTATGAAGGAGAGGAACTGAGGAGCAGTGAATATGGCATCATCAACGCCCTGGAGGGCCTGAAGTACATCCAGGCCAATATGACCAGCATCAGCACCCTCTCGCAGGATGATCAGAATGACGGTGATGCGCGTATCTTCACCCTCGACGGCAAAGAGGTTAAGGGCATTCCTGCTCCAGGCTTCTACGTGCAGGGTGGCAAGAAGGTGGTGATCACCAAGTAATTTATATTTGTAATGAAAAAGATTTTTTACTCTGTCGTATGCATACTGTCAGTACTTCTTGGCTCATGCAGTGATAACGATGACATGGAGAGCAAGCCAGTGCTTACGGATAAGATAAGCTATACTCTGGCATCTGACCAAGTTGGCAAGCAATACTTCCCGAAGGAGAAGCTGCACGAGCAGATCACACCTTACTTCCTGGATTTGATTATGCGTACAGCCAATTACCCGAAAGATCAGTGGATGGAGGTGGCGATGAAATCCATCCAGCCTTCGACCCCAGAGAATCAGGCTTATCTTGACAGCATAGCAGCATGCCAGAACAAGAAACTCAGCGCATTGGGTCTCAAGCTGCCGCTCGATAAGCCGATTGAGGTCATAGATATGTCGATGGAAGCTTTCAGCACAGCAGTGGCGTTTACGTCAGGTGCTCACATCTACGCTAAACTGTCAGCTTTTCGAAGCCGCGATCAGAAGGATGGCTTTTCGTCGGAGATGAATATGTGGCATGAGGTGTGGCACGTCCTGTCGCGCAACAATCCTGAGCTGCGCCGCCAGATGTATGCATTGATAGGCTTTACCGTGCTCGATGAGGAGGTAGAGATCCCCGAAGAAGTGAAGTCGCACCTCCTCTGCAATCCTGATATAGAGCGTCATGACAGCTATGCATCCTTCGAAATTAATGGCAAGCCAACTGACTGTCTGCTCTTGTTCTATGCCCAGGAGGATACTTATAATCCGATTTTTCAGTGGGGCCTGAACCACTACACCAGCTCGACTGAAGGCTCATGGCTGTTAGCTCTCGACCCGCAGACACATAAGCCTTATCGTAATGAGGATGGTAAGTGGGCGCTATATAATGCAATGGAAGTAAAAGACTTCATGAAAGGACTCAACACCCCATATAACTTTGATCCGGAAGAGTGCATGGCAGACAATTTCGCATTTGCCATGATGAGCAAATCTGACTGCTCGAACCAGACACTTTTGCAGAAGATTCGTGACTTGTTCAAGATGAGCGAAACAAAGTAAGAGGCGTCTGATTCTGCAAGCAGGATTCGCACACACGAAGTCCGGGCGTCGGATCCTTGTAGCAGGATTCGCACACCCGAAATCCGGGCGTCTGATCCTGCAAGCCGGATTCGCACACCCGAAATCCGGGCGTCCCTATAACTTCTCAAAGTGAGCAAGTACTACTTACGAAACTTGAACACTTTATTTATATCCTTCAGGATTATTCTTCTGGAAGCGCCATGAGTCGCGGCACATCTCCTCGATACCGTACTTGGCCTCCCATCCGAGCTC
>JAZRVB010000107.1:0-28269 GCA_045598885.1 Bacteroidales bacterium | reverse complement strand
GCGCATCGTTTCGCTCATCCCAGAGTTCCAACTCCACAAGAACCTGAAGCTCCAGCTCCAGTACAACTATAATGATTATAGTGGTGCTAAGGACGTACATTACAATGAGTTCTGGGTCGAGACTTATTTCCGCTTCTAATGGGAAAAGATAAACTTTGGAATGCTAACTACTTAAGAGCATGGGGTGCCAACTTCATGCTCTTCTTCTCATTTATGCTGGTAGTGCCGCTGTTGCCAATCTACCTGCAAGAGGAGTTCGGAGCCTCGAAAGACGTCATCGGTGTCGTCCTTTCGGGCTATACCGCCGTGGCCATGCTCACGCGTGCCACGAGTGGATATGTGGTCGATACCTTCCCGCGCAAGCAGATCCTGGTCTTAGGCTTCGTGCTGCTCACAGCCTTCTACGTCGGCTATATTGTGGCCGGATCCTTGCTGATGTTCGCCATCGTCCGCACCATCCACGGTTTCCCGTTCGGTATTGCCACGGTATCGAACAGCACCGTCGCCATCGACGTCCTTCCCTCTTCCCGCCGCGCCGAGGGCATTGGCTATTACGGACTTTCGAACAACGTAGCCACCGCCATCTCCCCCACCGTCGGTCTCTGGCTCTACGAGACGTATCATGACTTCGATATCCTCTTCTGCGCCTCCCTCTTCTTCGGCCTATTAGGTGTCTGGTGCGTTGCGACGATCAAAACAGAGGAAAAGCGCCCTGGATTTAAGAAAGCAAACAACTCCTCACTCCTCACTCCTCACTCCTCACTAAGCGAAGCGCCTCACTCCTCACTCCTCACTCCTCACTCCTCACTCAAAAAGCCCCTTCTGGGCTTGGACCGTTTCTTCCTCACCGCCGGCTGGAGCCAAGGCCTGACCATCGTCTCGTTCAGTTTCGCCTACGGTGTCACCAGTACTTACGTGGCTATCTACGGCCGCGAGGAGTTAGGCCTCACCAGCGGCTCAGGCATCTTCTTTGCAATACTTGCCTCAGGCTTGTTTATGTCGCGTCTGGTAGGTAGTCGCACGCTGAAGCAAGGACGCATCCTCTACAACGCCTCCATCGGCACCTGCATCAGCTGCGTCGGCTACTTGCTCTTTGCCATGCTGCACAACGTATGGGGATTCTACGGCTGCGCCTTACTCGTCGGCCTCGGCAACGGCCATCTCTGGCCAGCTTTCCAGAATATGTTCGTCAACTTAGCCCCTGCCAATAAGCGTGGCACTGCCAACGCCTCACTCCTCACCTCCTGGGATCTTGGCGTCGGCCTCGGCGTCCTCATCGGTGGCTTTTTGGCCGAAAACTACAACTATCACGCCGCCTTCTGGTGTTCGTGGATCATCGAAGTCCTCGGCGTCATCTTCTATTTCGCACACGTAAGAGGGTCTTACAATCGACATAAATTAGCATAACCCCCAAATATCAACACAAGGTTCCAAGTGTTGATATTTTTTATTGTGGCATCGTTACCTCGGTACCATAGAAGATATGCCGTGATCGTGGCATCGTTATCACGGTACCGTGGAAGATATGCCGTGATCTAGAATTTCAACAACGCGTACACAATATTGATATTCCAGACGCAGAATTGCCATTTTTCAGGTTTGCACGAAATGTTGGCAAGGCGGCGTGACAGACAAGAGGCAGTGCCAACAGACACAGCAAATGATAAATCAAAAATATTATCTATCCTCTTTCGCTACAATATACAGTAACGAGAGAGGATAGATTATTATAAAATAGTTCTCTTATCAAAATTGGTATTAGTTTTTATAGATTTCTAACACATCCCATAAACAACGGGCAGCCAGTAGAGCGCTCGAATATGGTGTAGGCGAAAGGCCGATCAAAGGTGATAACAACTTCCGTTGGCTCAGATTGAACTGAACCTGCGCCGTATGACATAACGATATCCGTCACAGCAGCGGCCTCTGCATTCTCTTCATCGATAGCGAGATAAGTTTTTTGGAGGATTTGTGTTTCTGCATCCACCATTGAGTTTTCGAAAATCTGGTAGCCTTCGTTCGGATTCAGGATATCTCCTGCTCCCATTTTGTCCATCACATCTTTAAGCAAGCATGAATATTCGGTCGTAAACTTTGGGATCCATACTTTGTAATAAGGAATTGTCGCACAACAGTTTTTGCGTCGTATCAGATTCTTATAATCATCGCAATAGCATCTTACGGCCTCTGATATAGAAACATTTTCATCTGGTAAAACAAATGACATAAAGAAAGCTCCATTGCCAAACGGAAGAGAGACTTTTGTATATTTATTCTGCTTCCACACATTGACATTTTCCTGATACATCATTTCCACTTTCTTATCTTGCTCGGTCGCATTGTGAAATGTCTTTTTCGTTGTTTTTGTTGAATCAAAGGCTTTACCCCAGATGGATTTGAAATAGACAGCATCCATCAGGTGCATTATGTCGTTTTGTGAGGTTGCGTCGAGCAGCTTCTTTATTTTGTTGTCGGTCTTCTTTGCACACCAGTCATTGATTTTATTGACAGTACCTGCATTGCCAAAATCCGCCGCATTGAGTTCTGCATCATAAAGGGTAGTCAGACGATTCTGAAATATTTCAGTCAAAGTGTAATCGTCTCTATACCAAAAAGAGTAGGCTTTCTCAAAGGTCGTGAGATTATCAATTTCGTTAATGCATTTGCCAAGCTTGCTATAGAATGCAGCAATCTCATCCAATGAATATGAACTTAGGCCCATCAGTTCAGCCAATTCCTGAGACTTCTTTTCCTCCATGCCGCACTGTAGCATACTGAGAGCTATTTCAAGACTGATAGGAGACAGACAGACATTCTTCTCACTTTCAGCTTCAAGTCCAGCTTGAAAGAATCGGCAGGAAAAGTCGCACAGACCCTCATTGATTTCACTTTCAGCTCGGGTCAATGTAATAGGTACATAAGGGATTGCTTCTACTTCTATCGTCTTACTCTCTAACGTTTCGTCGCATGAGGCCAAAGTCAAGCAATTCGCACTGATAAACAGAAAGGGGAAAGCCGGGAAGGAAAAATTAAACTTTTTCATTTTTTGTGGAATTAAGTTGTTTTTGCCATATAAACGCACCAAATATTGGAATACGGCATGAATAGAAGGAAAAAAATGAAAAAAACAAATATCCGACGCCGTATTTCAAAACTTTTTGCGTTATAAGATAAAAAAAATAATAATAAAGAACATGTTCGACGAACAGGAACTGGTGATTGGCTGCCAACAGGGTGATCGTGAAGCCCAAAGGCAACTCTATGAAATATACGCTGACTACCTCTACAGTGTATGCTTCCGCTATGCCGGTGACTCATCGACAGCTGAAGACTGGATGCACGACGGAATGCTGAAGATCCTGACGCAGATCGGCAAGTTTAAGTGGCGAGGCGAGGGAAGTCTCACAGCATGGGTCTTCAGCATACAGCATAATGTCATCATTTCAAATCTAAGGAAAGACAAAGTCTGGAAGGAAACTCTTTCTATCGAAGAATACATAATACACAATGATGAACCCGAACCAGAGACAACTCAAGACATCCCCCAAGAGACACTGATGCAGATGATCGCTGAATTGCCGACTGGCTATCGCACCGTTTTCAACTTGTATGTCATTGATGGCCTCTCGCATCGCGAAATAGCACAGATACTAGGAATACAGGAAAAGAGTTCGTCAAAACAACTGACACTTGCACGTCGTACACTTGCTGCCAGGATCAGGGCCTGGAGAAAGGAGAATCTATGAAACAGAACGATTTAGATAAGACTTGGCTTAGGGAGATGCGCCATAATTTAACAGGTGCGCCACTGAAAGCACCAGCTGATGGCTGGGAAAGGATTTCTGCGTCCCTACAGACCAAGACAGAGCGACACAGCATACGCAATTATGTATTTCGTGCAGCTGCGGTTATTGCACTGGTGTTTATGACAGGAATAGGTTATGAATTCCTATACAAACTACCACAACATGATATAAGTGAGGAAGAACACTTTATTGCAGAACAAGAGACAACTAATCAGCCTGTTATGATGGTCATACCGGAGGAGGGTGCGGTTTTACGTCCTGTGAAATCGAAAAGGGAAGAAGAGAAGATTTCGGATTTTTGCACAGAAACCGATTCGACAAAGAGTGTACATATAGCAGAAATACAAATTATAAAAGAAGACAAAGAAGAAGAAGAACCATCGACGATACCTGCAGAATCTACACTCCCGAATGAAGAAGAAGCTGCCACACTCTTAAAAATGGAAAGTCAAAAAGATATTTTGCACACTAAGCCGTGGAGCTTTGCGATGAATGCAGGCAGAAGTTTAGGACTTAAGGGTCAGGAGATGAATCAGCCTTCATGGTCAGATCAATTCGGAGACAACTTTGATCAAGGGGTTGGTAGTGGTGGCTTAGGTTATGGTGCTCCTGCCCTACCTTTAGAGGGAAGGGTGCTTATAAACGCTCGCAACCATTGGTCATGGAGCTTTGGATTCTCTGTCTGCAGACAGTTGACTCAACGATTTGCTATCGAAACGGGAATAAACTATACCCAACTCTCATCAGACGTAACACTGGTACATTCTAATGAAACGAAGCCCGAAGAACTCAGTCAGAAATTACACTACATTGGCATACCATTGTCTCTGAATATTATGCTGATAGAGCACAATCACTGGCAGCTGTATGCGTCAGCCGGAGGTTCAGCGGAACGCTGCATAGCTGCGTATTTAGGTGACACTTCATTTTCTATCAATGCATGGCAATGGTCATTTAACGGAGCGTTAGGCGGACAATATAGCCTTTCAAAACATTTAGGTGTCTTCCTTGAGCCTACCATCAATTATTATTTTGATGACCATACAGACATTCCAAGCATCAGAAAAGAAAGACCTTGTAACTTCAATTTCAGATTGGGTTTAAGATTGTCATATTGACATCGAGGACATTGCAGAGAATGAAGATTTGTATCAAGGTTTATTATCTCTATGTGCCAATTCTTGGTGCATCGCTGTTAAATATTGAAAATCATTAGCGGAAAAATACCAACGTAACACATTATTTAATATATTTGCGCCCGCAATTATGATTTCTTAATTGCTCCTGCCTCGCAGAATTCGAATTTGGCGTAGCAAGGAAATGGTAAATGGTAAATGAAAAAATTGTAAATAAATATGATGACAGCAAAAGAAATCCGCGAGAGCTTCCTGAAGTTCTTTGCATCAAAGGGATGTACCATCGTGCCATCGGCACCGATGGTACTCAAGGGCGACCCTACCCTCATGTTCACCAACGCTGGTATGAACCAGTTCAAGGATATCATTCTCGGCAACGTGGAGAAAAAGTTCTCACGCGCTGCTGACTCACAGAAGTGTCTCCGCGCCAGCGGTAAGCACAATGACTTGGAGGAGGTAGGTCACGATACCTATCACCACACGATGTTTGAGATGCTCGGCAACTGGAGCTTCGGCGATTACTTCAAGGAGGAGGCTATCTCATGGGCATGGGAATATCTCGTAGATGTATTGAAGCTCGACCCAAAGAATCTCTACGCTACCGTCTTCGAGGGTGCTCCTGAAGAGGGTGTAGAGCGCGACAACGAGGCTGCAGGCATCTGGGAGCGCTTCTTGCCAAAGGATCACATCCTCAACGGCAACAAGCACGACAACTTCTGGCAGATGGGCGATACAGGTCCTTGCGGTCCTTGCTCGGAGATCCACTATGACTCACGTTCGGATGAGGAGAAGGCTGCATTGAGTGGCCGCGAGCTGGTGAATAAGGATCATCCACAGGTCATCGAGATCTGGAACATCGTATTCATGCAGTACAACCGCATGGCCGATGGCTCATTGGAGAAGCTTCCTGCTCACGTCATCGATACCGGTATGGGCTTCGAGCGTTTGGTTCGTACCCTCCAGGGCAAGACTTCGAACTATGACACTGACGTCTTCCTGCCAATCATCCAGGTGATCGGTGCACTCAGCGGCAAGCAGTATGGCGTAGAGGAAAAGACCGACGTGGCTATGCGCGTATTGGCTGACCATATCCGTACCATCTCGTTCGCTATTGCTGACGGCCAGTTGCCATCGAATGCTAAGGCTGGTTATGTGATCCGTCGTATCCTCCGTCGTGCCGTACGTTACGCTTATACTTACCTCGGACAGAAGGAGGCGTTCCTCTATAAGTTGCTCCCTATCCTCATCGAGACTATGGGTGAGGCTTATCCAGAGCTCAAGGCTCAGAACGAGCTTATCGTCCGCGTCATCAAGGAAGAGGAGGACAGCTTCCTCCGCACCTTGGAGAACGGCATCAAGCGTATGGATGCTATCATGGCCGACACCAAGGCTGCTGGCAAGACCGTCATCGACGGCAAGGAGGCATTTACCTTGTTCGATACCTACGGCTTCCCTCTCGACCTGACCGAGCTCATCGCTCGTGAGAATGGCATGACCATCGACGAGGAAGGCTTCAAGGCTAACATGCAGGCGCAGAAGGAGCGCGCTCGTAACGCTGCTGCCGTAGAGAATGGCGACTGGGTAGAGCTCCACGCTGGCACTACTGAGTTCGTTGGCTATGACTTCACCGAGGCTGAGACCGAGGTGCTCCGCTACCGTCAGATCAAGCAGAAGAACAAGACCTTCTACCAGATTGTCCTTGAGAAGACTCCTTTCTATGGCGAGATGGGTGGTCAGGTTGGCGATAAGGGTGTTCTCGTCTTCGGTGATGAGGAGATCAAGGTCATCGACACCAAGCGCGAGAATAACCTGGCTGTACATATCGTAGAGAAGTTGCCACAGGATATCACCGCTCCTGTCCTCGCCAAGATCAACGCTGAGGACCGTACCGCACTGGAGTGCAACCACACCGCTACTCACATCCTTGACTACTGCTTGCGTGCCGTGCTCGGCACTCATGTAGAGCAGAAGGGTTCGCTCGTTTCTCCTGAGAGCCTCCGCTTCGACTTCAGCCACTTCCAGAAGGTGACCGACGAGGAGCTCCGCGCTGTAGAGCACCTTGCTAACCAGATGGTACGTGAGGGCATCCAGCTGGAGGAGCACCGCAACATGCCAATCGAGGAAGCTAAGAAGATGGGTGCTATCGCACTCTTCGGCGAGAAATATGGCGATGAGGTTCGCGTGGTGAAGTTCGGTCCTTCGGTAGAGCTTTGTGGTGGTTGCCACATCTCTAACACCGGCCGCATCGGCATGATCCGCATCCTCACAGAGAGCTCAGTAGCTGCAGGTGTACGTCGTATCGAGGCTATTACCGGCAAGGCAGTTGAGCAGATGCTCGACGCTCAGCAGGATATGATCCGCGAGCTGAAGGATATGTTCAACAACGCTAAGGACCTCGCCGCTGCCGTGAAGAAGCAGCAGGAGGAGAACGCTGAGATGAAGAAGCAGATTGCCGAATTCAAGGCTCAGCAGGAGCAGGCGCTCAAGAAGCAGTTCATGGAGAATGCAACCGAGATCAAGGGTATCAAGGTGGTTTGCATCAAGGCTACTCTCGAGGCAGATTCTATCAAGAACATTGCCTTCCAGCTCCGTGCAGAGAATCAGAACCTCATCGTGGTAGCAGGTACAGAGTATCAGGGCAAGCCTCTCCTCACCGTAGCTATCAGCGACGATGTGAAGGCTCAGGGCTTCAACGCAGGTCAGCTCGTCAAGGATGCGGCTAAGCTCATCCAGGGCGGTGGCGGCGGCCAGCCTCACTTCGCTCAGGCAGGTGGCAAGAACGCCGAGGGACTTGGCAACGCTGTGAATGCCATCCTTGACGCTATCAAAGGCTAAAATATAAAATTCCCCTTTCTATGATGTTGAAGAAATTCATTCTCCTTCTCTGTTGCATGACCCTCGCCGTACAGGCATGGGCCGACAGCAAGATCAAGTTCGAGGTCCTGACACATGACTTCGGCACTATCCAGGAGACGGACGGTGACGCAAGCTGTGTGTTCAAATACACCAACGAAGGCGACACGCCATTGCTTATCACCCGCGCACAGGCCAGCTGTGGCTGTACGTCACCAGAGTTTACCAAGAAACCGATCCGTCCAGGCGAGAGCGGAGAGATCAAGGTAACTTATCATGCGAAGGGTCGTCCGGGTCCTTTCGACAAGAGTGTCTATGTCTATAGCAACGACAAGGCCAACGAGCGCGTGATGCTCACCATCACAGGCAATGTGGTCAATAACGGCAGCAAGATCCTCACTTACACCGAGGAACTGGGTGGCGGCATCCGAGTCAAGACCACTACGCTCAACTTCTTTGACGTCTACCCCGGCCGCCCTAACCGCACCCGTGCGCTTATGGTATATAATGAGAGCGACCAGCCAGTGGTACTGACCTTCCGCAACGCTCCAAAGCACATCGATCTTCGCTGCGAGCCAGAGGTCATCCAGCCAAAGGGAGAGGCTTTGGTCAACGTGACCTACGTCACTGACCGTGTCAAGGACTGGGGTCCTCGCAAGGATCTCTTCGACATCTTTGTAAAGGGCAAGGAGGCCAAGATGAAGAACAACCACATCGCCATCATGGCCGATATCTGGGAGGACTTCAGCAACCTTGAGGCTCCTGACATGGAAGTGGCTCCAAGCATCGAACTGGACAAGCTGATCTTCTCGTTCGACAAGAGCGGCAAGGATAAGAATCAGGACATCACCGTGCGCAATACCGGCAAGCAGAAGCTCGTGATCCGCAAGATCATGAATGACAAGGAGAAGGTATTCCAGATCAAGGCAGATGAAACCGTGATCAAGCCAGGCGAGACCACCAAGTTGCACATCACGTTCAATCCTGCTCAGGCGGCTTCAACTTCGGCCAGTACACACATCACGATCATTTCCAACGATCCTCGCAACTCACGCGTTCTGGTCAATCTGCAGATTGCAAAGTAAGATTTTTAGCACTGCATTCTAAATGATTTGCCAAACAGGCATTTCAAAGCAGACACATAGGCAAAATATTTGGGCTTTTCGCTCCGATATTTTGCCTTTTATTATACATTTTTAAAAATAATAGTTATATTTGCCGTGCAAAAGGATAAGACACTATCCCCAGCAATGATGTGTGTAATAAATTAACAAATTAAATCTAATAAAACTTTATTATTATGGCTTTTTTGACTACTGATAAGCTTGTGATTGTAGGCGCAGGTGGTATGATTGGTTCTAACATGGTTCAGTCAGCCCTCATGCTTGGTCTCACCCCTAACATCTGTCTTTACGACATCTTCGAGCCAGGTGTTCATGGCGTATTTGACGAGATGGCACATTGTGCATTCCCAGGTGCAAACCTCAGCTACACCGTAGATCCTAAGGAGGCTTTCACTGGTGCTAAGTATATCATTTCTTCTGGTGGTGCTCCACGTAAGGAGGGTATGACCCGTGAGGATCTTCTCAAGGGCAATTGTGAGATCGCTGCACAGTTCGGTGACTATATCAAGCAGTACTGCCCAGACGTTGAGCATGTTGTAGTTATCTTCAACCCAGCTGACGTTACCGCTCTCACCGCTCTTATCCACTCAGGTCTGAAGCCAAACCAGCTCACCTCACTCGCAGCACTTGACTCAACCCGTCTCCAGCAGGCTCTCGCTCAGGAGTTCGGCGTACAGCAGGACAAGGTTACCGGTGCACACACATACGGTGGTCACGGCGAGCAGATGGCAGTATTCGCTTCACAGGTTAAGATCGATGGCAAGCCACTCGCTGAGATGGGTCTCTCTGAGGAGAAGTTCGCTGACATCAAGAAGCGCACTACCCAGGGTGGTTCGAACATCATCAAGCTCCGTGGCCGTTCATCATTCCAGAGCCCATCATACCAGGCTGTCAAGATGATCGAGGCTGCTATGGGTGGCGAGGAGTTCACTTTGCCAGCTGGCTGCTACGTTAACTGCGACAAGTGCGGTTACAAGAACGTAATGATGGCTATGCCTTCTACTATCGACAAGACCGGCGTTCACTTCACTGCACCTCAGGGTACTGCAGAGGAGATGGCTAGCCTCCAGTCTTCATACGAGCACCTCCAGGCAATGCGTGACGAGATCATCGGCCTCGGCATCATCCCACCAGTTGCAGAGTGGGGCACAATGAATCCAAACCTCTAATTCATACGACGATTCCGTCGGATGAAACAATAAATACTCAATAATAAATATCGCCACCTCCGCGACATGACCTTGTGGTAGGGATGGCGATATTTATTTTACCATTAACTTCCCACATCTGTGATCGACAAAGAAATAATCGCCAAGACACTCGAAGTACTCAATGCCGGAGGCGTCATCCTCTACCCGACAGACACCGTCTGGGGACTCGGTTGCGACGCTACCAACAGCACCGCCGTCAAGCGCATCTATGAGATCAAGCGCCGTGCAGACAGCAAGGCCATGCTGACGCTGGTAGATGCAGCCGCTCGCGTCGACTATTACTTTGACCGTGTTCCCGAGATCGCCTGGGACCTTTGGGAGGTGGCCGACAAACCCCTGACGCTGATCCTGCCACGAGCCCGCAATATTGCTCCTGAACTCATCGCTGCCGACGGCACCATGGGCATGCGCATCACATCAGAGGAAGTCAGCAAGACGATCTGCTCGCGACTGAAGCGCCCTCTGGTAAGCACCAGCGCCAACATCAGCGGAGAACCGACAGCTCGCTGCTTTGCCGAGATCAGTGAGGAAATCAAACAGGCTGTCGACTATATCATTCCCCTTCGCCAGGACGAAACAAAGAATCCAGCACCATCAGGAATCATCAAGTTGGGTGACGGTGGACTTATACAAGTAATCAGATAACACCCGTTTCATCAGGATATGCAGCAGAAAGCCCTCTCAATGGGAATAAAGAGGCTGGCCGACATCGTCATCAGCATGTTGGCCCTGGTGCTGTTATGGCCTGTGTTTATCCTGATTGCATTGATTATCTGGCTGGATACAGGTGCTCCCATTTTCTATCTGCAGGAACGCATCGGACAAGGCGGACGGCCTTTCTGGATCATCAAGTTCCGCACGATGATCGTGGATGCAGAGCGACAAGGCCCACAGCTGAGCTTCCCAGAGGACAAGCGACAGACACGCGTAGGGAACATCCTGCGCCGCTATCGTCTGGACGAGTTGCCACAATTCTGCAATATCCTCAAAGGAGACATGAGCCTCGTAGGGCCTCGTCCGGAGCGAAGCTACTATATCGAGCAGATCTCGCAGAAGACGCCAGACTTTCCGCAGCTTCTGCAGATGCGACCAGGACTCACCTCCTGGGGACAGGTCAAGTATGGCTACGCGTCGTCTATCGAGCAGATCTTCGAGCGTATGCAGTTTGACCTTTATTATGTACGCAATTTCTCACTTCTGTTTGACGTCAAAGTCATCCTGCATACCGTGAGAATTGTCTTTTCAGGCAAAGGAGTATAAGGCAAGACAAAATAACAAATATCAATCCGTGCTCAACAGAACCTATACTTTTATCAATAAAAGCGTCGAACGCATCGTGACTTGGCGAGAGAAACATCTCACCGAGCAGCAGTTCGTGCTTATCCTGGCATTTGTAGTAGGTCTGGCAGGAGCGGCAGCAGCATTGACGCTGAAATGGCTCATCCATTCTTTCCAGCACTTGCTGACGCTCTATTTCGAGATTGACGGAGCTAACTGGCTCTATCTCCTCTACCCTATGCTGGGTATCCTCATTGCCGGCTGCTACGTACGTTACATCGTTCGCGACGACATTGGCCATGGCGTGACCAAGATCCTCTACGCCATCTCACAGCGCAAGTCAATCATCAAGGTGCACAACATGTACACCTCGGTCATTGCCTCCTCAGTCACCATCGGCTTTGGTGGATCTGTCGGCGCCGAGGCGCCTATCGTGCTGACCGGTTCGGCCATCGGTTCGAACCTCGGACGACTCTTCCGCATGGATCAGCACACGCTCATGATCCTGTTAGGATGCGGTGCGACGGCAGGTATTGCCGGCATCTTCAAGGCTCCGATTGCGGGCTTGCTGTTCACCGTCGAGGTGCTTATGCTCGATCTTACCGCCTTCTCCATCATGCCGTTGCTCATCTCTGCGGTGACAGCGGCCTCTGTGGCATACGCGGTGGAAGGACCGAAAGCACTGTTCTCATTTACAGAGACGATGGACTTCTCCATTGAGCGTGTCCCATACGTGATCCTGCTCGGCATTGTCTGCGGATTCGTCTCGCTCTATTTCACTCGAACCACCTTCTTTGCCGAGGATATGTTCAAGAAGGTGCACAATCCTTGGATCAAATGGGTTGTCGGTGGCGTCTTCCTGAGTATTGCCATCTTCCTCTTCCCTCCTCTTTATGGTGAAGGCTACGAGGTCATACAGCATATCTACGATGGCAACTTCCACGCCATCCTCAGCAATTCGCTTTTCTACAACATCGGTCTTTCTGATGATCCTACCGTCACGACACTCATGACCTTCGGCGTGATGTGCCTGTTCATTCTGATGGTCATGCTGTTCAAGTCATTTGCCACAGCGGCGACCAATGGCGGTGGCGGTTGCGGTGGTACATTCGCGCCGTCCCTGTTCTTAGGCAATCTGGCGGGCTTCCTCTTTGCCTTCATGCTCAATCGCACCGACTATCTTACCTTCCTGCCAGAGCAGAACTTTGCTGTCATGGGCATGGCAGCCGTGATGAGTGGTGTGATGCATGCTCCGCTGATGGGCGTCTTCCTCTCGGCAGAGCTCACAGGACGCTTCGACCTCTTCCTTCCACTCATGATCGCGGCATGTCTCTCGTATGGCACGATCCGTATCTTTGAGCAATATTCCATCTATACCCGACGTCTGGCACTCAAGGGCGAGCTTATCACACATCATAAGGACAAGGCCGTCCTGACGTTGCTCAACCTACAGGATCTCATTCTCACCGACTATTCGGTCATCCGTCCGGAGATGAAGCTTGGCGAAGTCGTCAAGATGATCTCTTCGCAGCATCACAACCATTATCCTGTCTGCGACCCGGATGGTGTATTCGTAGGTATCGTGACTCTTAATGATATCCGCAACATCATGTTCCAGACACGCCTCTATGAGCGCATGAAAGTGGAGGACATCATGATCGGTCCAAAGGGCAAAGTCACTCCAGAGATGAACATGGCCGAAGTCATGAATCTCTTTGACACAACCGATGCATGGACGCTCCCAGTCATCGACAAACAGGGCAAATACCTCGGCATGCTTTCCCGCCAGAATATCTACGCTACCTACCGCCAGCTGCTCCTGTCTTTCAGCGAAGATTAAACCTTCGGACATTTATAGAGTCTTAAAGACAGAATAGCAAAATTGTAAATCATTAAACCTGACTATTATGAAGAAGACTATTACCCGCCTGGTGCTGCTCTGCACCCTTCTCGGACTAAGTTTCAGCAACACTGTCATGGCACAGCGTTATCACAGCCGTCCTGTCCACCGCCAGCACTATCGTGGTGACGGATTCCTGCGCGCTCTCGATGGAGCAGAGCATGTCGGACGCGCCGCTCTTTTCGGAGCATTCCTCCACGGATTGGATGACTACACCGGCATTCGTATCGGCTATAATGCAGCATCGCTGCGCACAGACCTGAAATATAGCAATGTCAATAGTGAGTTTGCGCCAGGAGTGAATGTCGGCTTTGTTTTTGGCTGGCATCTTGGCCGTACTCCGCTCATCATTGAGCCAGGCCTTTATTATTCGATGAAAGGAGGCAAGCTCAAAGGACGCTTCAATGACGGAGTCTCATTTACCAATGACATTAGCATGCATAGCGTGGAGATCCCTTTGGTCCTCAAAGCACAGTTGCCTTTGTCTCCTGACAACTATGTTAGTCTCCAGCCATTCTTCGGAGGATTCCTATCTTTCGGTTTTGCAGGTACTACCAAGTATGAAGAAGATGTCGACATGATAAATTCACATGGTTACACTATAGGAAAATATGCTGACAAATTTGACACTTATGGCGATGACCTCTTCTGCACCACCGATGCTGGTCTTCGTATGGGTGTAGGTTTGAATGTCGGACAGGCTTACTTTGAGTTTGCATACGACCTCGGCCTAGTCAATCTCCCAAATAACAAATATGGATTGATGGACTTTGACGATTTCTCTGACACCATGCGAAGCAATACTCTGAGTTTCAGCATCGGTTTCAACTTCTAAGGTACACCTTATATAATGTATTTATAACTAAATGAAATTCTCTATTTTACATTTTGTATGGTAGAAAAGTGTTTGCAGAATATAAAAATGGTAAGAATTTAACATTCTATAGACAGCGATGGCACTTAGACATTGCAAAACTATACCATAAAAAATGACAAATGGTGAATCATTGATTAAAGGTTTAGTATCCCCACAAAAAATGTCAACCGGAACGAAATCATGTATTCGTTTCGGTTGATATTTTTTTGAGGGAATGTTTTTATAGCAGTCTGTAAGCCCTAATTACGATGACACAATAGTTCGTGTCATCTCCAAATAGACTTTTTTTTGAGAGATATATCAAGTAGTTCAAGAAGATTGTTTATCGAAATAGAATACAAGAAATCAAATCTACAAAAATTGTCAACATCTAATAATTGAGTTAACTTATCTAATAATTTTCGTTAATTATTTTATCGTAAAACCATTTTTCTCAAAATATCTTTCCTTATTTAATCAGTTAGATATATATTTGCACACCGAATTTAATAAATTAAATAGCATGGCAAGACGAAAGGATGACAAGACTCTGACACGAGTAGAGATGGAAATAATGG
This sequence comes from Bacteroidales bacterium, assembly GCA_045598885.1. Classification (GTDB taxonomy): domain Bacteria; phylum Bacteroidota; class Bacteroidia; order Bacteroidales; family UBA3663; genus Liminaster. The sequence goes on along the minus strand of JAZRVB010000107.1, from coordinate 13,527 downwards.
GTATTCTGTGGGATCATGGAATGGATGGTATGACCACCCATGAAATCATAGAACACTACCCTGAACCTAAACCTGCATATTCTACAGTAGCCACCTTTATGAGGATACTGACAGAAAAGGGGGTTGTTGGGTTCGACAAGGTGGTGGAATCTGGAGCCAGAACACATGTCTTTCATCCTTTGATGACTCGACAGGAATATACTTCAAAATTTATGAAGGAGGTAAAGGAGTCGTTCTTTGAGGGTTCTATCAAGAAACTGCTCTCATTCTTTGTGGAAGAGGAGGAACTCTCTTCAGAGGCATTGGAACAGATACTCATGGTCATGGAGAAGGAGGGAAAGAAATGATGACGTATGCTATTTACTCTTCCCTGGTCTTGGCCTTGCTGTACTGGGTGTTCTTTGCCTTTTTGAGTCTGGAGACTTTCCATCGTTTGAACCGAATTGCGTTGCTGCTTATTCTTGTATTCTCGTTGGTACTGCCCATCCTTCCTCACAGCTTGGATTTTTCCTTCCTGAAAGCATTGGGCATAACTCTGATTCGAGCGTCTGAGACCAGTACAGGTAGTCCTGAAATCATTGTAGAGAACATGGGTAATACAGTTCAGATGGTTTCTGCTGCAAACTGGAGCTGGAAAGAGATAGCTGGTATGGTCTATTGGGGAGGAATGTTTGCTTACATCGCTTTTTTCATATATCGTACCTTCTTGCTGTACATCTATATGCGACAAGGTCTGAGGCAAACCGATGCACATGGGAATACCATAATCCTGATACCAGGATGTAAATCTCCTTTCAGCATTCTCAGATATATTGTGATGAGTGTTGATGATTACGAGCAGCATCAGACACCTATTTTGTTGCATGAACAGGAGCATATCCGTCAGTTTCATTCGTTGGATTTAATTTTGCTTTCCATCGTTCAATGCATTCAATGGTTCAATCCATTTGTATGGATGTTGGGGCGCGACTTGAAGGTGATTCACGAATATGAAGCCGATAAGGCAATGCTGGATTATGGCGTAGATATCAAAAATTACCAATCTCTTTTGGTGAACAAAATCAATGGTCCATCAGCTTATGCCATGGTAAATGGATTCAATCACTCTCAATTGATTTCCAGAATCATCATGCTGAACAAGAAGCAGTCAAAATCTACAGCAATGGCGCGTTATCTCATCTTTCTCCCCATACTGTTGCTGTCTTTTGCTCTCACGGCAAAGCCGATAGAGAAAGAGACGGTTAAGGTTGAAGACATAGATGCATTGAACACGCTTCCAATGATCATAGAAGGAACGGTAGTAGATGCTGATACAAGAGAGCCTATTGAAGGTGTTGTCGCCAAGTTGGATGGAAGCACGAAAGGTATCATTTGCTCCCCCGAAGGAACCTTTGCCCTAGAAGTACAGAAAGGTCAAACGCTGGTTTTCTTGATGGTTGAATACAAAACTCAAAAAGTGGTTGTCAAAGACAAAAAGAAACTCACCATTCTACTGGAAAAGGAGTAATTCTTAGCTTTATGAATAAACAGATTATTTTATTGATCCTGCTGCTGATCAAGGTATCATACGCAGTGGGTCAGGGGGCTGTGTCTTATCGTGCAGTCTATGACTTTGAGTACACGGTTTGGGAAGATGAGGCAAAGCGGAACGACAGAATCATGCTGGACCTGAATAAGGATGGGTCTTTCTGTTACAGTATTTATACGTATGAAAGTGATTCTCTGACGAATACGCCCAATGGTAAGGAAACGTTCAGGAAACTGGTAACGGCTGCTTTCCGAAAGGAAGGGGCTAATACCAATGCTTTTCCTCACAAGCGGAGCAAATTCATGATAGCCAAGAGCTATGCACAGAAACAGGCGATAGTGAAGGAAAGCTTACAATCGGAAGTATTCGAATATACTATACCAATCTGCGATATTGTTTGGGCTGTCACTGATTCTGTCCGTGAAATCTGCGCTTATTCCTGCATCAAAGCCATCGGCGAGTATCACGGACGTACTTGGGAGGTGTGGTTTACGCCAGACCTTCCGTTTTGCGATGGTCCTTGGCAACTGACGGGCTTACCGGGCCTGATTGTCCAAGCGCAGGATAAGGAACAGTTGTTCTGTTTTACCTTGATAGGTTTCAACCAGTCGGTTGGCCGGAGTGACTGGGCAGAAAAAGGGAAAAAGACCACGAGGCAGAGCTTTCTCAAGCTAAAGAAGAAGGACTTCCAGAACAGTGAAGCTATGACCAATGCCCTACTGGGGACTAACTCAGCTTCTACTGCCCAGAAAAAGGCGGTCTTTCTTGAAATAGATTTTTAATCGTATGAGAGCAATATTGTTGTTTATGTTCACTATTATGACCGGCATTCTGAGTGTATCTGCTCAAAATCTGATTTCCGGATCTGTTACCCAGGCATCCGACGAATTGCCTATAGCTGGTGTAAATATCATGATAAAGGATACCGATGGCAAGATATTAGCATACGGTGTCAGTGACGCAGATGGACGCTTTTCAATCAAATTGCAATCAACCAGTGAGTCGCTTTCAATAAATGCCACCATGATTGGCTATAAGTCATATTCTGCTCCTTTGGTTTTAGATGGCAAACCGGTGGCAATAATTATGGAAGTAGGAACCCAGCAACTTCAGGAGGTTGTCGTCAAGGCTGATCGGATAAAGGAGAATGGTGATACTGTGACTTACTACGTGAACAGCTTTGCCCAGAAACAGGACAAGAACATTGGGGATGTGCTGAAACACATGCCAGGAATAGATGTGGCAAAAAACGGAAAGATACAGTATCAGGGTATTGACATCAACAAGTTTTATATTGAGGGAATTGATCTTTTAGGCGGGAAGTATGGAATTGCCACAAATGGCATTTCTCATGATGACATTGGTACTGTGGAGGTGCTGGAAAACTATCAGCCTATGCAGGTACTCCGTGGATTAAGTTTCTCCGACCAAGCTGCTATCAATCTAAAGATGAAAGACAAATCAAAGGCAACGCTCCTTGTTCATGGCTCGTTGGCTGGCGGATTCTCAAGACAGCCAAAAGGCATACTCTGGCAAGGTGATATCTTCTCGATGATGGTGACAGGAAAGTACCAGATGATAACTACATTCAAAGGAAACAATGTGGGACAGAATCTGTCAGATCAGCTTACGGAATTCACTTCTGACGGTCAGACAGGAACTATAGATAGATATGTTTCTCTTTCCGTACCTGTCACTCCAAACTTAGCAAGAAACAGAAGTTATTTCAATCGATCATGGATGGTGTCATCAAGCCATTTGCTTAAGACAGCTAAAGGCAGGGAATTCAAAGCACAGATTGATTACAGTAATGACCGTGTCTCTGCACAAGGAGCAAGTTCTACTACATATTTTCTAGAGTCCGGAGATAAAATCATCGTGGAAGACAAGAACTCGCTCTCTCATAGAGATGCCTTAACAGGAAAGTTCGTCTATGAGGCCAATGAAAAGTCATATTTCCTTAACAACACGCTTTCCACAGCCCTATCGTGGAATGATTTGACACTGAATACAACAGGGACATTATCCAACACACAAACTGCCAGTACGCCTGAATACGCAGTAAGTAATCTTTTGAAGGTGATCAAACGGTTTGACAACAACAAACTTGTTACTTTCACAAGCCGTAACGAATGGAATTCATTGCCAGAAAAACTGACAATTATCCACGAAGGACTAATTTACGGACAAAATAATAAGCAGCATTCTTTCTACACAGATGAAAGTGCTTCACTTGGTTTTGTCTTCAATAAGGTTCTGCTATCTCTTGATGCAGGATTATCAGGATACTTCAGGAATCTGAATACAAATCTATTCGGTGTAGAAATGTCAGATTTGATAGGAGCAGAAGCTCTTACTACTGATTATCTGCGTGTATTTGCTTCTCCTAAACTTGAATGGAGCTACAAGAAACTGGAACTTACCCTTAATCTGCCAGTTAATCTGTATTCCTATTATTTTTCTGGAACGATGAATAATCGTACTGAATTATTTTTTTCTCCTTCACTTGCTGCAAGGTTCCGTTTCACACCAAGAATGTCGCTTACCTTACGTGGAAGTGAAGGACGTTCTCCCGCATCACTGCATGACATACATTCCTCTTCTATTCTCACGGATTACAGGTCGTTCACTTCTGGAGTTGATGACTATTACACGTCCTCTGGACAGTCGCTTTCTACTACTTTCAATTATAGAAATGCCTCAAGCGGAATCTTTGTAATGGCGATGGGTAGCTATGGATGGAACAAATCAAAATTCGGGACTGTGCAGAACATTATTGATGATTATGTTTTCTATTCCTATAAATCCACACCTTCAGATTCTCGTAATACAATGGCGTATCTCAACGCAAGCAAGACCCTTGATTTCATAAGAGGTGTTATAGGCGTGAGAGGAAACTATAGGAGAATGGAGAGTTGTCTATTGTCACAAGGCATTCAGACAGATTATTACAATGATTCTTTTTCGTTGACACCTTTCATTAATGGCAGTATATCGACCTTCTTGAATTGGAATCTCAGATTTGCTTGGGAAAAATCCCTGTTGAAAATCTCTAATATGCCGAGCCGAAGCTCTGACAATTATGTATATTCAGGAAACTTGACAATCTCACCTTGTTCTTTGATAACATGGACTACAGGAGGCGAATATTATTGTAATCAAATCGAAGAGGGCAACTTCAAGAGAATGTTTATGCTTGACACAAAAGTTACCTTCAATATAAGCAAACGTTTAGAACTTTCTGTTTCTGGCACAAACTTGTTTAATTATAAGGAATACAACTATGCCTCATATGGTATAGTATTGCAGCATGAACATTCAAGCGCACTTCGTGGAAGAGAATTCTTGATTTCAGTATATCTCAAGAAATGATAAAGTGTCCTTACGAATCAAAAATTTGATTTGTTCCGAAAGATTAAGATGTCTTTTCGTTGCCTAGCATGCACTATCGCTCGTCCCTAACGTCTAATTTTTGATAGTTAGGGACGAACAATAAATGCAAAATACATACATTCAGAAATGAAATATGCACGTTGCAAATTTATTTATAACGGGTCCCTAACTATTCAAAATAACAAGTTAGTGCCAGACTATAATTGCATCGCATGGGAATAATTGTTATATTTGCATCGCTAAAAACAAGATAGTTATGATACCTAACAATGGAATTATCGGCAGAGAATACGAGCAGAAAATTCTTGCAAATATCTGCGAAGAACAAGAAGCTCGACTCATTGCTATATACGGCAGACGTCGTGTAGGCAAGACCTACCTTGTGAAACGCTTCTTCAATGAGAAGTATGACTTCTTCTTCACAGGCAGTTACCAGACTCCAATGAAGGATCAGCTGGTGCTTTTCCAACGTGCCATGAAGGAATACACCGGCAAAGAATGCCCTTTGCCAAAGAATTGGTTCGATGCATTTTCTTTGTTGTGGGATTATCTGAAAGGACTCCGCAAGAAGCGCCTTGTGGTATTCCTGGATGAGTTGCCTTGGATGGATACTCCGAAATCGAACTTCCATGCAGCATTCAGTTACTTCTGGAACACCTGGGCTTCTACCCGAAACGGAATGAAGTTGATCGTATGCGGTTCTGCTACCACGTGGATGCTCGATAAGATCATAGGAGATAAAGGCGGATTATATGGTCGTACAAACCGCTCCATCTATCTTGCACCGTTCAATCTGGGTGAAGTGGAACTGTTCCTACAGCGGCATAAAGGTATCAATTGGAATCGTCGTCAGATAGCCGAGGCCTATATGATCTTCGGAGGTATTCCTTATTATCTTGATATGCTCGAACGAGATCTGCCGTTGTCAAGAAATGTGGATAATCTTTTCTTCCGAGAGAAGGCTGCGTTGCGTGAGGAATATGACTTTTTGTTCCAATCCTTGTTCAAGAATGCCGTGACCTATCGTAAGGTCATCGAGCTGCTGTCCTCGAAGAGGAAGGGCATGACCATGCAGGAAATTCTGGATGCTTTGAATGCAGAGAAAGGCGGATCACTCTCAGATGTTCTGAAGAATCTGTGCCGATGTGATTTCGTGCGCAAGTATTCAGCTTACGGCAAAAAGGAAAGAGGTGTAATTTATCAGCTGACCGATCTATTCTCACTCTATTACCTCACCTTCATCGGCAATCGCACAGGACAGGATGAGCACTTCTGGACTAATGTCAAGGAATCGACAAAGAATGCCTGGGCAGGATATGCCTTCGAACAACTCTGCCTGCATCATGTGCGTCAGATCAGGGCCAAGCTCAGCATCGGAGGCGTATTGACCAATGTCTGTTCCTGGTCTTGTCCACCTATGACCGATGCTGATGGCACTGATTGGAATGGTGCTCAGATCGACTTGTTGCTCTGTCGAGGAGACGAGACCATACATCTGTGTGAGATGAAGTATAGCTCAAAGGAGTTCGCTATTGATGGTAACTATGAGGAGACATTGCGTACCCGTCTTGAGACATTTGCTCACCATACCAAGACAAATGATTCGCTGCGTACAACCATGATTACGACATACGGAGTAAAGCCGAACAAGTATTCCAGTGTTATGGACGATCAGGTTAGATTAGATGATCTGTTCGTGCGAATTGATGAATAAAAAAGAGTGCATTCCTCTTCTTGCCAGAAATTCCTTTCCGCAATGGGCACAGATTCTAGTTTTTTTCATACTCATTGATATTTGATAGTTAGTAATTGCTGCCAATCCTGCCACCAATTATATCAACTCTTTATGTCTTCCTTCGTCAATCATTGTAACCCTATGTAAACCGAGTCCGCAAAATGACGTAAATTTACAAAAAAGTGATTCCTAAATTCTCCGTGGTAGAATTGCGTTGCAAAATTACACGGAAAATTTGGAACCATCAAATTCGCTACAAGAAGTGTTAAAAACTAATCCATCTTGAAAATCAACTACTTAATTCTATGTATTCTTCAGTGTTTCTCAATATTCTGGGCTGCTAAATACATATAATAAATCACCACCCTTACTACATGCAGATTGTAATGAGGGTGGTGATTTTTTGTCTGATATTTCCCTGCTAGGGCTTATTCCGTCTTCTCCATGTGCTGCTCCATATACTGGGTTGGAGTTACGCCAAACAGCTCACGGAAGGCTGTAGCAAAATTATTTGCATTGCTGAATCCTACCAGGTTGGCCACCTCAGAGACAGCCATCTTCTTCTGAGCGAGCAGTTCTGCCGCCTTGGTCAGACGGATGTTGCGCACATAGTCACGCGCAGACTGATTAGTGAGTTCCTTCAGCTTGCGATAGAGGTGTACGCGGCTCAAACCCACCTCCTTGGCGATGAGGTCAGTCGTCAGACCCGAATCACTGAGGTGAGCATTGACCACCTTGATGACACGCTCCAGCAGACGTTCATCCGGAGACTTGCTCTCTGGAGTATCAATCTGATCGGTAGGCAGCTGCTGACCGCTGAAGGTATTACGCAGTCGGTCATGCGTCTGCAGCAGGTTCTTGATGGTCTTGCGCAGCACCTCCATGTTGAATGGCTTCGTGATGTACGCATCTGCGCCGACCTCCAGACCTGCAATACGGTCCTCCTCCTGCGTCTTCGCCGTAAGCACGACAAATGGGATATGGCTGAGACGGATATTCTGGCGCACCTTGGCACACAGCGTCATACCATCCATATTCGGCATCATGAGGTCACTGATGATGAGGTCTGGGGTCTGCTGCATAATGATATCCAATGCTTGCAGGCCATCCTGACACTCGATGATATGATAGTCATTACGAAGCTCCTGTACCACATAGTTACGGATCTCCTTGTCGTCCTCCACAATCATCAGATGCTTCTTCGAAACAGGGTTGGCCAAAGCCTCCTCCTCTGGTTTTGCGACAACAGGCTCGACATAGAGCTCCGCTGGTTCCTGCTTCGGTGCTGAAACCGAAGGAATCTCCTGACTCATCTCCTCCATCTTCAGGTGTCGGTTACCCAATGGCAGACGGATCACAAAGCTGGTACCCTGACCAGACGGATTATCATGCAGCTCGATCGTACCATGATGCAACATCACCAGCGAATGAGTCAGATTGAGACCGATACCCGTTCCTCCTCCATTAATATTATTGCCACGCACCTGATAGAAACGGTCGAAGATATGGCTGCGCTCACTTTCAGGGATACCGACACCCGTATCAGTCACCGTGAGGATAAACACACCGTCAGGCATCTGTTCATTGCCCACCGTCTCCTGCAGTTTCACCTCGATGCTACCACCCGTCGGCGTATACTTGAGCGAATTTGAGAGCAGGTTGATCAGGATCTTGTCAAAATTGACCGTGTCCACCCAGAGCTTCAGGCCCGGACCCGTCTCATCGATGAGCGAAGCATGGATGCCACGGATATCTGCCACGTCACTGACCGTCTCGCAGATATTGCGGATAAATGGCACGATGTCCACCTCGCTGAAGAGCATCTGCATCTGGTTCTTATCGATCTTACGGAGGTCCATCAGCTGATTGATCAGGCCGAGGATTCGGTTGGCATTGCGCTGTATCAGCTCATAAGAGTGCTGGCGCGATGCATCATGATCGGTCTTGATCAACTTCTGCAACGGGCTCACGATCATGGTCATAGGCGTGCGGATCTCATGCGAGATATTCATAAAGAAATCCAGCTTAGCCTCATTGATAGCCTGCGCCTGCTCATGCTTCATCAGACTCTCGCGGGTTTTATGACGCTGGTTAAGGTGCGAATAGAGCATCCAAAGAGCCAGCATCAGCAAAGCGATCCAGAGCAGCTGCGACCACCATTGCATATACCATGGGAAGGCAATGGTGAAGGTCTGGCGCTCGACGTCCGACTCAATGCCGTTGATCACTGCCACACATTCAAAGACATGCTCTCCCGGCGACAGATGGCTGAAAGTGATATGGTTCTGCCCCTGCGGCAAGGAGACCCAGGCATCCTTGTCAAGCGAATAGCGATAAGTGGCCCTGCGGGTATTCATGATAGGCAATGTACCGATCTCTATGGTTGGAGAATTGTCCTCATAATCGAGCAGATAGCCGCTATGGTAAGAACGACCAGAGACGACAAAGTCAGTCACACGCACCTTGCATTTCTTGCCCTCAAGTGAGATCTTGGTTGGGTCAAACCAGGTAATACCCGCTACGCCGCCAAACCACAGATTCCCGTCATCGTCCTTGAGTGTAGCATTCTTATAGAACTCGTTGCTCTGGATACCGTCACTCGCCGTAAAGGTCGTCACGGTGCTACGCTTAGGGTCGATGCAGCAGAGGCCGGCATTGCCACAGGTCCAGATATTGCCATTGATGTCGACCTGGCAGGAATAGACCACGTCGCTCGTCATTCCCTTGGTCTCATCAAACAACGTATACTCGTGGGTATTGAGATCAAAGAGCAGCAGACCATGATTCGTACAAGCGCAGAGCATATTGACCGAATAATCGTTGACTGCAAAGACGATATAGTCCTGCAAGTAGTTCTCTGACGGGAATCCCGGTTTGTCAAGGTCGATGATAGCCAGGCCGTTGTGAGTGCCGGCATACATCCAGTGACGCACCTGGTCGAAGTGGATATCGTTGACCCAAAGGCAATAGAATGTATCGATGGCGGTGACCATGGTCTTCTGCACCTCATCATAGATAAAGATACCTGTGCCCATCGTAGCGCCCCAGATGCGGTTCTTATGGTCTTCCTCAAAATTGTAGAAGCTGGCATTGCGCATCGGCTTGCCATTGACCGTGATGTCCGTGCACCTGCCCGTATTGATGTCTATCTGGCCGAAACCCTGCGTATAACTGCCATACCAATAGCGGTTTTTAGAGTCCTTATACAAGCTCAGCAACGAAGAAGGCAAGGATCCGGATTTACCGGTGTAAGGGAAGTGGCGCAGCATCTTGCCCTCGCGAGTCACACCATAGACGCCATCATTGTCCGTTGCAATCCAGAAGGCATCTGTACTACCCTGCACGATAGAAGTCACGCACTTATCACCAATGCAGTTATAGTGATAGGAGTTGTAACCCAGGTACTTGAATGCCTGCTGCTCGTAAGGAATGATCATCAAGCCTTTCTGATAGAGACCCAGCCAGATGGAGTTCTCATTGTCCATGCATATCGCATGTACTTTCTGCGAGAGAGGATCGATACGTCCATTATCAAAAAGAACGGTGCGGAATGTCTCGTCCTTGAAGTTATAGATCTTCAATCCCATATTATCCGTGCCGACCAGCATTTCCTCACGGCTGAGATTGCACATATCACGAACTTGATAGCTCCAGTCATCTTCATTTCCAAGAAGCTCAAAGGAATCCTTATCTCGGTCATAGCGATAGAGGCCCTGCTTCTGTCCACCTGCATACACTCTGCCATCTGCAGCTGTAAAGATGGTATAGAAAGCATGTTCGGGATTTTCGTATTCCACACGAGTAATCTCTCCGTTGATCTCAAGTCGATACATATCCGACACACTCTTGGTCAGCCAGATACGGCCATCCATATCTTCAGTGATACCCTCGGTCATATCTACTACATGTGTGAAATCATTGGCACAGAGGATAGGGGTACCATCAGCTTCAATGCGCAGGGTAACGGTAGCATTACCCGTCATCCAGATTTCACCATTGGCTCGTTGGTAAATGTGAGCGACATCGCCAGGAGCAGGTGAGCCATCAGCATAACGTGCAATCTCGGAAAAGTCATCCGTCTCAGGACGATATACCTGCAGACCACCTCTTGAGCCGATCAGCAGATGCCCCTCCTTATCGACAAAAAGGCATCGGATATAACTGTCCCTGAGCGAATGAGGATTACTCAAGTCCTGTTTGTATGCCGAGAACTTCGAACCGTCGTAACGGAACAATCCATCCTCCGTACCTACCCAGATCATGCTATGTGTATCCTCCACGACGTCATTGACCAGCGTATTCGGCAAATCGTAGTCAGAGTCGAACAGATGGCAGAACTGAGCCTTGGCAGAGAGAGAAACTGCCAGAACTAAAATAAGGGTAAAAAGCCTGTATCTAAAAGCGTGCGTATGTTTCATGTATCAATTATTTTGTGCAAAGATACACATTATATAATTATGTTACAAATTTATTGAGAAAAAAGTGCTTTTCGTTGTTTCTTTTCGATAAATTTGTAACATAATAGGGATGAAACAAGAGAAGTATTGTCGGAATAGCAGAGATACAATCCTTCACGACGGGAGTCAACACAACTTTTCTGGTGTTGACCCAATGTGTCTCGGGAGTCAACACAACTTTTCTAGTGTTGACCCAACGCATCTCGGGAGTCAACACAACTTTCCTGGTGTTGACCCAATAAATCTCGGGAGTCAACACAACTTTCCTGGTGTTGACCCAATGAATCCCGGGAGGGTTCACAGAAATCCGGGCGGACCCTCCCGTCTTGCAGGAAAGGTCCGCCCGGATCTGTATGGACACTTTTTACTTATTCACAACGTTGACAGGATTTCCTGCCACAAACGCCTTGACATTATTGAGAGCTATCTGCATCAGTCGCTTACGTGCAGCAGCAGAAGCCCAGGCAATGTGAGGCGTGATAAAGCAGTTACGCGCGTTGATGAGCGGAGAGCCGTTGCGAGGAGGCTCCTCGGTAAGGACGTCTACGCCCGCTGCATAGATCTGCTTCTTGTTGAGTGCATCGGCCAGCGCCTGCTCATCGACCAGTGGACCACGACCTGTATTGATAACGATGGCTGTCGGCTTCATGAGACGGAGGCGCGACTTATTGACGAGGTGATGAGTGTCAGGAGTGAGCGGACAGTGGAGGCTGAGGACATCTGACTCGCGGAACAAAGCTGCCAACGACTGCGCCTTATAGATACCCTGCTTGGCCAGCTCGGTCTCTGTCTTGCTTGAGAATGCCACGACCTTCATGCCAAAAGTCTGTGCGATGCGAGCTGTAGCCATACCCGTATTGCCCACGCCGACGATGCCTAAGGTTAAGCCGTCGAGCTCAATGAGCGGTTTGTCCCAGTAAGTGAAGTCAGGATTTTTCTCCCATCGACCTACGTGAACTGTCTGAGAATGATAAGCGACAGGGGTGACGATATTGAGAATATGCGCCATCACCATCTGTGCCACCGACATGGTGCTGTAGGCTGGGATATTGGTCACGACGATACCTCGACGGGTAGCCTCAGGGATGTCAACGACATTGTAACCGGTGGCAAGGACTCCGATATAGCGAAGGTCAGGGAGTTGCGCCATGACTTCGGCCGAGATGATAACCTTGTTGGTCAATACCATCTCCGCTCCTTGGCAACGTGCAACAGTCTCTGCTGGAGAAGTACGGTCGTAACGACATACTTCCATGCCAAGTTCCTGCCATGGGTCCCAGGAGATATCTCCCGGATTAGCTGCATAAGCATCGAGAATTACAAGCTTCATAGTATAGTATCAAAGGATGTTGTTTTTCTACTAAATGTAAGGATAAGGATCTTGCTTTAGACAAATCCGCTGCAAATATAAGGAAAAAGTGAAACGCTGCCAAATTTTTGACAAGGAAAATGACAAAATGTCGCTGTAAAACATATTTTCGAGGGGTAAAAAAGTGTCGAAAAGATTTGGCACGGCTTTTGCAGTGCGTTTTTCGGACACGGAATGGTGCGAACCGACATCCGTCAACATCCAGCAGAATATTATCAATACATTATAAAATAATAAAGACTATGGAAATTAAACCACTTGCAGACCGCGTGCTCGTCAAGCCAGCACCGGCTGAGACAAAGACCATCGGCGGCATCATCATCCCTGACACCGCTAAGGAGAAGCCTCTCAAGGGCGAAGTCATCGCTTGCGGCAATGGCACCAAGGACGAGGAAATGGTAGTAAAGGTAGGCGACACCGTGCTCTACGGCAAGTACGCTGGCCAGGAACTCGAGTTCGAGGGTGAGAAGTATCTCATCATGAAGCAGGGAGATATTTTAGCAATCGTAGGATAAGGACTCTCCCCTAGCCCCTCCACAAGGGAGGGGAATGGTTAGTACTTGGGTCTTAGCATACAATTATATTTTAATAATTATCCCCGCACCTCCTCCGGGACAACATAACATTTTATTCCCCTCCCTTGTGGAGGGGTCAGGGGAGGGTCTACTATGGCAAAAATCATCAAATTCGATACAGAAGCTCGTAACCTGCTTAAGAGTGGCGTTGACCAGTTGGCAGACGCAGTAAAGGTTACTCTGGGTCCTAAGGGCCGTAACGTAATCATCGACAAGAAGTTCGGTGCTCCTCACATCACCAAGGACGGTGTATCAGTGGCTAAGGAGATTGAGCTGGAGGATCAGTTCGAGAACATGGGCGCTCAGCTCATCAAGGAGGTAGCCAGCAAGACGGGCGACGCTGCTGGTGACGGTACTACCACCGCTACCGTATTGGCTCAGGCTATCATCGGCGTAGGCCTCAAGAACGTGACTGCTGGTGCCAATCCTATGGACCTCAAGCGCGGTATTGACAAGGCTGTGGCTAAGGT
>JAZRVB010000106.1:0-75130 GCA_045598885.1 Bacteroidales bacterium | reverse complement strand
TTTTTTGTTCGGGAGTAGATAGTTTCCCATATTTGTAAAAAATAAAGAAGAAAAAATGAATACAACCAATAATACAAATACCGAGGTAACCACTCCCCTCCCTTGTGGAGGGGCAGGGGGAGGGTCTGCTCTCCTTGAAATCAAGAACCTCCATGCCCGTGTAGTGGCTGATGGAAAAGAGATCCTTCGTGGTATTAATCTTACCATTAATTCTGGTGAGGTGCATGCCGTCATGGGTCCTAACGGTGCTGGCAAATCGACGCTCAGTGCCATCCTCACCGGCAACCCGGCTTACGAGGTGACCGAAGGAGAGATCCTCTACAAAGGCAAAGACTTGTTGGCCATGAAGCCAGAGGAGCGAGCTTGGGAGGGTATCTTCCTCTCATTCCAGTATCCTGTCGAGATCCCTGGCGTTTCGATGGTCAACTTCATGCGCACCGCTGTCAACGCACAGCGCGAATACAAAGGCCTGCCAGCCCTGACCGCCACCGAGTTCCTCAAGCTCATGCGAGAGAAGCGTGCCGTCGTGCAGCTTGACAACAAACTGGCTAACCGCTCGGTCAACGAAGGTTTCTCTGGTGGCGAGAAGAAACGCAACGAGATCTTCCAGATGGCCATGCTCGAACCTACTTTGAGCATCCTCGACGAAACAGACTCTGGTCTTGACGTCGATGCACTCCGCATTGTCAGCGATGGTGTGAACCGCCTCAAATCAGCCGAGCGTTCAAGCATCGTGATTACTCACTATCAGAAGCTCCTCGAATATGTGCAGCCTCAGTTCGTGCACATCGTCTATAAGGGCCGTGTGGTAAAGAATGGTGGTCCTGAACTTGGGGACAAGATCTTTGCCGAGGGCTTTGACTGGATCAAGCAGGAGTTGGGAGAGTGATAAAGTTAAGAGTTAAAAGATAAGAGTTAAAAGTTAATGTCTGCAGAAAAGCAATACATAGAACTATATAACGCTCAGCGCTCACTCATCGACGCTAACAGCGCTCCTGCTCTCAACGCCTTCCGTGCCGAGGCTGCCGAAGTTTTAGCTAAAGAAGGCTTGCAGCGCCCTAAGGACTTCACGCAGGTCGATCCGGAAGAGGCGCTGTCCTTCGACTATGCGCTCAACTTGGCACGTCACGAGGTTCCTACCGATAAATCCGATCTCTTCACCTGCGCTGTACCAGAGCTCTCTACCGATGTGCACTTCCTCGTCAATGAGCAGTATGTGAGTGATTTCAAACGAAACAAATCACTCCCCTCCCTTGTGGATTTCAGCCCCCGCTGTTCGGGGGATAGAGGGGGTGCGGCCGGGCAGGGGGAGGGTCTGTTTTTTGCAGGTTCATTGCGCCAGTTCGCTCTCGACCATCCCGAACTCATCGAGCAATACTACAACAAGCTGGCGATGAACCAGGAGCCTCAGTACGACATCCGTGCTGAACATACCTCTGTCACCGCTCATCGTCCATTAGGAGAAGCAGCACTCAACACGCTCCTCGCTCAGGATGGTTTCGTGCTTTATGTACCAAAAGGTGTGCAGGTAGAGAAGCCTTTGCAGCTCATCTCTTTGATGCGCAGCGTCGACGACCTGATGGCCTGCCAGCGTCTGCTCGTCATACTCGAAGAAGGCGCTAAGGTCAGCCTGCTGTCTTGCGACCACGCCTCTCTCCTGCCGAAGGACGGACAAGCTGCCGATGCGGAGAATGTCGAATATCCTAAGCAGCTCTGCCTCCAGATCACCGAGATCTTTGTCGGCAAGAATGCCACCCTCGACTTCTACGCTCTTGAGGAGCACAACGATCAGGTGACCCGTCTCGGCGCCATCTACGTCGAGCAGCAGGAAGGCAGCAACACCGCCATCGGCCAGTACGCACTGACTGCTGGCCAGACACGCAACCGTATCTACGTGGATCTCAAGGGAGAGCATGCCGAGACAAACCTTTACGGCATGTGCATTGCCGACCACGAGCAGAAGGTCGACAACATCACCTACATCCGTCATCGCGTACCTAAATGCTCTTCCAACGAGCTCTTCAAATACGTGCTCGATGATGCTGCACGCGGTTCGTTCATCGGTCGAATCCTCGTCCAGCAAGGTGCAGACAAGACCGATGCGCACCAGACAAACCGCAACCTTTCGCTCACCAAGGACACCCGCATGGCGGCTCGTCCGGAGCTCGAGATTTATGCCGACGACGTCAAGTGCAGTCACGGCACCACCGTCGGACAGCTCGACCAGAACGCCCTCTTCTATATGCGAACCCGCGGCATCCCTGAGGCCGAAGCACGTATGCTCCTGATGTTTGCCTTCATGGGCGATGTCATCGACGGCATCCGCATCGAACCGCTCAAGGATCGCCTCAAGCACCTCGTAGAGAAGCGATTCCGTGGCGAACTCACCCAGTGCAAGACTTGTGCTATCAAAAAATAATAGGCTTTTTGACGACCTAAATAACAGATCAATGTTTCAGAAGAAATCCCTGTCACTCCTCCCTCTGCTCCTATTGTCACTGCTGACCCTGGGACTCTGGTCATCGTGCGAGAAGTACAACTCCGAATCCGTTGGCTCCAGCTTCTACCCTGCCAACTCAATGGTTCGTACCTTCACGCACCCTGTCTATGTGGAGTTCTCCTCCACTGAGGCCCGTGTATGGGGTCCTTATGTTCATGAAGTAGATTTCTCTATTGACGGCACGCAGGTCTCATTGACCAATACATCCGATAGCCTCGCGCTCTTCGTCTATGGCTACCCTGCCGCAGAAGACTCTACCGCCTCGACCAACTGTAACCTCACCATCGACAGCAAAAAGCACTACGCGCTCTATATCAACAAACTGATCATGCGCAGCCAGCAGAAACCGGCCATCATGTCGACTGGCAGCGGCAACTGCTACATGGTGATCCCAAAGTCATCCAAGAACGAGATCTACGCCGTCTCTGCACCAGCAGCCATCGAACATCATGGCACGCTGTTCCTGACCGGCGAGGGCGAGCTCCTGTTGCGCAATGACTCCCTCCCCTTCCAGCGTCCTACAGAGACCTTACCTGTAGCTCTTGAGGCTCAAGGCGGCCTATTCTGCCAGTATGATCTGAAGCTGTCGATCTTTTGTCCTGAAGGCGATGCGATACGCGTCACAGATGGCCCGATGCGCAGTAGCCTCGGCACCTGGAAATTCGAGGCAGGACAGCACGTCATCAGCAATCCGTCAGATAGTATCGTCCTCATTGCCGGCTCCTATACGGGTATTGCTCGCCGTGGCAAATTCTTTGATAACGCCATCGGCTCCGTGATCCGTCAGGCCAAGGTCGAAGCGCTCTCAGGCCTTGCTTCAGACATGCTCGATACGCTCACACTGCACCAGCGCTATGACTCGACCTACGTCAGCCTCCAGCAGCAGATCGAGTATACAGCCGAGGCCGACTCCACCTTCTCTGTCGCCAAGAAGGGCAACACCTCATCCCTTGCGAAATTTACGCCACATTATAATATGTCGTCACCTTGGGTTCTTCTGGCCAACGAAAACCTGCAGGCCACAGACACGCTTGTCGTTTTATCGAAATAATAACGGAATGGACGCCTTGAGTGCAAGACGTCCGTTCTTGGATGCAGGATAGTCCGACTGGGTACCAGGTCGGACTATTTTTGATGCAGGATAGTCCGACTGGGTACCAGGTCGGACTATTTTTGATGCAGGATAGTCCGACTGAGTACCAGATCGGACTGTTTTTAAAGCAGGATAGTCCGACTGAGTACCAGGTCGGACTGTTTTTAAGGCAGGATAGTCCGACTGAGTACCAGGTCGGACTGTTTGGAGTACAAAATCGGGAAATCGCAGGTAAATCAGCTACCCATCGCTATCGTCAGAAAGCTGACACGAACGCCAGAGACATTGGACAAGAGTGAATCGGCAGCAGCGACAAGGGTGGCGCCGGTGGTCATAACGTCGTCGATCAGGAGGACATGCTTGTCTTTTAGTTGTTCAGGATCAGATATATAGAAGGTGCCAGATACGCTGCGCAGACGCTCCTCACGGCTTAGGCCTACCTGGGTGTGATGGGTGTATTTCTTCTTGAGGCAATGAGATTCTATCGGCAGATGCCAGGCGTCATGAAGCACCTCTGCAATCGCCATCGTCTGGTTATATCCTCTGGTGAAGAGGCGTGACCAATGGATCGGAATCGGGACGAGGACATCAATATCGTATGGCCAGGGAGATTGTGCCAGC
The DNA here is from genome assembly GCA_045598885.1 of Bacteroidales bacterium. Classification (GTDB taxonomy): domain Bacteria; phylum Bacteroidota; class Bacteroidia; order Bacteroidales; family UBA3663; genus Liminaster. Next base: position 70,916 of record JAZRVB010000106.1, on the reverse strand, counting down.
GCCAGTTCCTGCACGAAAAGACGGGCCAGGTCGGCATCGATCCACGGACGGTCCTGATACTTTGCCTGCTTCAGCGCCGTTGCCATCAAGCCGTCAGGATTGTAATAGCAAAAGGAGGTGGCATGCTCGAAGGGCAACTGACCTACCATGCGCGCTTCGACGGCATTGCCAGGAAACTCGGCGTGGATGCGAGGCAAGGCTGAGAGACACTTCAGACAGAGCGGGCCTTCGCCAGGAAGCAGTGTGTGCTGACAGCAGGGACAGACTTTGGGAAAAAGAAGCATAGCAACTACTCTTCGTCGGGGATGGACAATCGTGACAAAGCCTTAGAAACTACCGAAGTCTCAAAGCCGCGCTGAGCGGCAAAACGGTAGACCTTCGCTCTGTCGGCAGGACAAAGTGGCAATGACAGATCCTTTACCTTGACACGTACTAACTCGACACATGCCTCCAGATAATCCTCTGGCGAAATCACATCATCTATCGTATTTTCAATCAGCGAATCAGCGATTCCCTTCATGCGCAGCATATAGGCGATCTTGATCTTTCCCCAGTGCTGGTAGGTGAACTTATCGTTGACAAAGGCATGGACAAAACGTGCCTCATCGAGGTATTTTTCTTGTGTCAGATACCCTACCAGGCGCGCGGCTTCGTCTTCCGAAAGTCCCCATTCCTGCGCTTTCTCATAAATATCCGACGGACATTGCTCGCCTTTGCTGCACAGTTGAGCAGCACGATTGAGCGCCTGATCGTAAGTCAATGTCTTCTTATTTTTCTTTATAAACATAATAACACTCCTAACATTTAATACCTCTCACCATGCGATCACGACCATGGATGTCCTGACGCAACACGACGTCCTGATAACCTAAGCTACGAAGCATCTCGCAAGTCTCCTGTCCATAAGCTGCATTGATCTCGAAATAAAGAAATCCTCCCTCCACCAGATGCTCTCGACCGAACTTTGCAATGGTGCGATAGAACAGCAGCGGATCATCGTCTGGCACAAAGAGCGCCATGGATGGCTCATGGTCGAGGACGACAGATGACATCTCTGCCGCTTCCTGTTGACAAATATAGGGAGGATTGCTGACAATGATGTTGAAAAGTTGTTTCTCCCGTTGATAACCGTCGAATAACTCCTGTGGACAACGTGTAGGATTCTCCTGTGGATAACTGGTTAACTGGCGGTTGATTTGCTCTTCAAAGTAAGAGTTATCAACACATCTAAGTATGTCACATTGAGCGAAATATGCGTTATCAACACCCTGTTGACTCATATTCTCACGAGCCACGGAAAGTGCGGCTGTTGATAAGTCGACACCCAACACTTGTGAATTGTTGATAAGTCGAGCCAAAGACAGGGCAATGCAGCCGGAACCGGTACCGATGTCAAGGATAGACAAAGGGGTCTCAGCATCCTGGCAGATCCAATCTACCAGTTCGGCTGTCTCTGGACGGGGAATCAGCACATCGGGCGTCACCTTGAAGCGCTGCCCGCAGAACCACTCATACCCTAAAGCTTGCTGCACAGGGACCCCTTCACCCAGCTGCTGAGCACAGTGGAACAGGTGCTGCCGCTGGTCGTCGGGCAACACCTGATCGGGATGCAAGATACGGTCAATGCGAGAGATCTGGCACACCTCTTCGAGGAGCAGATCAATGATCGATTGCGCCTCGCGGGAGTCGTAATTACAGAGCGCCTCGCGCAGTTTCAAAATAGCGTTTTGCATGGCGCAAAGGTAACAAAAAAAAGGAAAAAGGAACTTAAAAAGTCATTACTAAATCTAAAAATAAGGCAGAATTAACAAAAATAATCTAAATAATGCGGATAAAGGCCACCGAAATTCGTATTTTTGAAGAAAAATGAGTAAATTTGCGCACGATTTTTGGTCTTTACGCGCATACGTAACGTGTGAGACGCTTGCAAACATTAGAAAATGAAACTATTCAACCAAATAAAACTCCTCATCTGGGCCGCAGCAGCAACGCTGATGCTTACAGCTTGCTGGGATGACAATGAGGCGGAGTCGGTAGTCACCAACTACTTCAACGCCATTGTCACCAAGTTCTCGCTCACAGATAATGCCGATGTTGCGGATAAGTTGTCGTCTTACAGCTTCTCCATTGATAATTATGGCACCAGCGATGCTGCCATCCATAGTAAGTTCCCTAACGATGGCATTATTTTCAATGCGGATTCCCTCCCTTTTGAAACCATTGCCGATTCTGTCAAGGTAAATATCAGTTTCTCATCGCCTGACTCAGCATTCTTCTGCCTCTACTCTCTCGACGGCAAGCTGCGCCAGTACAGCAATGTGGGATCTGACTCTGCTCTCTTCTTTGCATCATATCCTGATGCGCGTCTCAATATCTCGGCCCGAGGCAACCGCAAGGTCTATCATGTCAAGGTCAATGTACACAAGGTAGCTGGCGATACCGTCCAGTGGCGCTCCTATACTGATGAGCTCTGGGCAGACATTACAGATCAGCGCACCGACACGATCGGCACTACGGCCTACTGGTTTATCGAGAAGGGCAATGCCAATCAGGTCATCATCGCTGACCTCAAGAACCGTCCGACCCAGTGGAGCGAGCCGGCCAGCGTCAGCATTGCCAGTGGCGACCTGCTCGACCTGTCGACCCTCTACAGCTGGCACAATGCGCTCTATGCCGTGGGCAAGAACAGCAAGGCGCTGCTCACCTCGACCGATGGCTACAACTGGCAGGCAGCCAACAGCGAGTATCAGTTCACCTCCATCCTTGGCAACCAGCTTGCCACCCGCGACGTCTACGGCAATACCAACTGCGATACGCTCAACGCCATCGTCCATGTCAATGACGCCTATTGCTTCGCTGTCTCGGCAGATGCTAAGCAGTGGCGCATCGACAAGCAGATCCCTCGCAACTTCCCGATCAGCGGTTTTACCCGCCCTATCTCTGTGGCAGCACGTGCCTATAACGGCAACCTCACGTCGCGCCTCTATATCGTAGGTGGCATGATGGCTGATGGTCGTACCCTCTCGGCCAGCACTTGGTCTTGCGACGGATACAGCGAGGTGGAGAACGGCTGCAACTGGGCAGAGTTCCCTCATGGCAACTTGCCAGGCATGCAAGGAGGCTCGGTCATTGAGTATACACTCGATGCAGATCGTCCTAAGTCATTCTGGATCCTGCAACCGGGCTTCCGTGCAGATGGCAACATCGCGCAAAGCACCCATTACGGCCGCCAGTATGCAGATCTCTACTACAGCGAGGACAGCGGCGTAAGCTGGCACAGCCTCTATAGCAAGTACCCTAAGCTGGCCGATAACTCCGCCTTTGCCGATGGAGTTGCCAGCTCGGTCTTCTGCCATCCTAACAACTTCGAGATCTATATGTTTGGCAGCAAGAAGGCTGACGGCACCTTCCGCACACAGGTTTACGGAGGCCTCCTTCCTTCGCTGACATTCATCAAAGTAAGATAAAGACTCACGTCACCCACTTATGACCCATAGCGTCCGATATCCTTTCATCATTCTGATGGCTTTGCTTTTGACGCTCTTCTGCGGAGTGTCGGCACAGGCTCAGGAGAAAGAATATATCTACGAGTTCGGTGTCACGAGTGGCATCAGCTGGGGATACGGCGACGTCAACGCTTCCAAGGCTGTCTACAAGCCTTCCTTTTCCTACGGGCTCATCGGCCGATATAATATCAATCTGCGATGGGCCTTGGCTGCCGAACTGGCAAGCAGCGGGATCAAAGGAAACACGGGCGACTTCGACTACGCCTTCCCAGGGGGCGACTATCAGTTCAGCCGCCGATTCTGGCAAGTTGCTATCCTGCCTGAGTTCCACTTCTGGAACTATGGTCTTGAGATGGATTATCGCGAGAAGAAGCGCTACACGCCCTATCTCACTGCAGGACTCACCGCAGGAGCCGTGACTGGCGATGGAAACAGCGACTTTACTTGGGGCATCCCGTTGGGAGCTGGCTTCAAGGTAAAGATCAACCCTCGCATCAACGCTCATGTCACAGCGCTCTTCACCAAGACATTCGGAGACAAGCTCGACGGCATCTCCGATCCTGAGCGGATCAGGACCAGCGCGCTGATGGGCAATGACTGGCTGGCTGCAATCCGCATTGGACTCACGTTCAACGTCAAGGAACGTTGCGTGGAGTGCAAGAACCAGAACAGCTGGTGATGAGAAAACTCGTAATTCGTAATTTGTAATTCGTAATTTGTTTTTCAACAATAATGGCAAAGCTCGAACAACTTGATTTAACCCGCGTTCCTAAGCACATAGCAGTGATTATGGATGGTAATGGCCGTTGGGCCAAAGCCAAAGGCTATGACCGTTCTGTCGGACACAAGGCAGGCGTCGATGCATTGCACAATGTACTCGAGGCAGCTAAGGATGCCGGAGTAAAATATATGACCGTCTACACCTTCTCTACCGAGAATTGGAATCGTCCGAAGGAAGAAGTCGACGCGCTGATGAACCTCATCGCGTGGAGTTTGGAGCGCGAGACCCCAATGATGCTCGAGAAGGGTGTTCGTCTTCAGATGATTGGCGATGAGAGCCGTCTGCCAGAGTTTGCCAAGCAGAAACTGCATTGGTGCTTCGATCAGACCAAGGATATGAAGGATATCACGCTGATCATCGCCCTCAACTATAGCAGTCGCTGGGAGCTCACTGATACGATGCAGCGCCTGGCTCAGAAGGTTGCGGCAGGCGAGCTGAAGCCAGAAGAGATCACCGAGCAGATCATCTCTCAGAACCTCTGCACGGCAGCGTACCCGGAGCCTGACCTGCTGATCCGTACGGGTGGAGAGCTTCGCGTTTCTAACTATCTGCTCTGGCAGATCAGCTATTCTGAGATGTACTTCTGCGATACTTTGTGGCCGAACTATGGCCGAGAGGATCTCTATGACGCCATCCTCAGCTACCAGAACCGCGAGCGCCGCTTCGGTAAAACCTCGGCCCAGGTACAGGCTGAAAACAAAGACTAAACACATTATTAATATATAATGATACGTAAGATCACTACATTATTGCTCCTCCTGATTACCAGCGCGACATTTGCATGGGCGCAGGAAGAACAAGTTGCAGACACGATATTCAACCCTACGGTCAACCACACATCGCAGACCGCCAAGAAATATGTCATCCGAGGCATCGAAGTCACGGGTGCCGACAACTATGAGGATTACGTACTCATCGGCTATTCTGGCTTGTCGGTCGGACAGATCATCTCTGTGCCAGGCGATGAGGTGACCAATGCTATCAAGCGCTTCTGGCGCCAAGGCCTCTTCAGCGATGTGCGTATCACCCTCGAGAAGGTGCTCGGCGAAGACTGTTGGATCAAGATCGCGCTTACTCCACGCCCTCGTATTGCCAACATCGAGTATGATGGCGTCAAGAAGTCAGAACGAGAGGACCTCGACCTCCAGATCGGTGTGGCCAAGGGCAGTCAGGTGACTCCGAATATCATTGACCGTGCCAAGACCATCATCAAGCGCTACTATGATGGCAAGGGCTATAAGAATGCCGATGTAGAGATCATCCAGAACGACGATCCTACGCTCAAGAACATGGTCAACCTCACCATCTACGTCGACAAGCACGAGAAGGTGAAGATTAAGGAACTCGTCATCAACGGTCTTGCCACCTGGGACAGCATCGGACACAATCGCATCTTCCCATTCAAGAAGAAGTATATGTCCTTCCGTAAAGCCAATGCGGCCTTGAAGAAGACCAACGCCGTGAATAAGTGGTACAACATGTTCCGCGCCAAGAAGTTTGTCCCTGACACTTACAAGGAGGACAAGTCGAACCTTATCAAGAAGTTCCACGAACTTGGCTATCGTGACGCCCGTATCGTAAGCGAGAGCGTCGAGAAGTTCGATGACCGCCACGTCAACGTCACTCTCAACGTCGAGGAAGGCCAGAAGTACTACATCCGTAATATGACCATCGTCGGCAATACTGTCCACCCACAGGAACTCCTCATGGCTTACCTCCAGCTCGAGAAGGGAGACGTCTACAACCAGACGAAGATTGACAAGCGAATCAACACCGACGAGGATGGTATCGGTACACTCTACATGGATCAGGGTTATCTCTTCTTCCGCATGGAGCCTATCGAGGTCAACCTGGAGAAGGATTCTGTCGACCTGGAGTTCCGCATCATGGAGGGTCCTCAGGCTCATATCAATAAGGTAGTCATCAACGGTAATGACCGCCTTTATGAGCATGTCATCCGTCGTGAGCTCCGTACCCGTCCAGGCGAACTCTTCTCAAAGACCGACCTGATCCGTTCTGCACGTGAGCTGGCTCAGACAGGTCACTTCGACCCTGAGAAGATGAATCCACGTCCTGTACCAAACACAGAAGACGGTACCGTTGACATCATCTACGACCTTGAGTCAAAGGCCAACGACCAGGTGGAGTTCTCTCTTGGTTGGGGTTCTACAGGTTTGATCGGACGTGTATCGCTCAAGTTGACCAATATCTCTATGAAGGATCTCTTCCACCCATCGCGCTACCATGGCATCTATCCATCGGGCGAAGGTGAGACCTTCACACTCTCTGTGCAGACCAATGCACAGTACTACCAGTCATACTCACTGTCTTACCAGAATCCTTGGTTCGGAGGTAAGCGTCCAAACATGTTCAACCTGTCGGTTTACTACTCTCGTCAGTCGGACATCAACTCGCGTTACTATAGCAATTCGCTCATGAACAGCGGTTATGGCTACGGATACGGTGGTTACGGCTATGGATACGGTGGTTACGGCTATGGTGGTTATGGTGGCTACGGCGGTTATGGTGCACAGAACGCCTACGAGTATGCTATCGACCCAGATAAGAGCATCCAGATGATCGGTGCTTCTCTCGGCTTCGGTAAGCGCCTCTCTTGGCCAGATGACTATTTCATGCTGCAGGGTATGCTCAACTACCACGTCTACATCCTGAAGGACTGGCAGTACTTCCCAGTATCGAACGGTACGTCTCATAGTCTCTCCCTCGAGGCCGTCCTGTCTCGTAGCTCTATTGACAACCCTACCTATACCCGTCGAGGCTCTACCTTCACGCTTGACGTAGAGGCGGCTCCTCCATACTCATTGTTTGAGGACAACGAGAAGCTTGCCAAGGAAGAGAAGTATTCGAAGGACAAGATGAAGTGGCTTGAGTTCTGGAAGGTCAAGTTCTCGACAAAGACCTATACTCCACTCAACAACGCCAACCGTACGCTCGTATTCCACACCCGTTCGGATTTCGGTTTCTTAGGTCACTACAATCCTAACAAGCTGTCTCCATTCAACAGCTACTACATGGGTGGTGATGGTAACTCAATGTACTCATCGTCATACATCACCGAGTACATCCCATTGCGTGGCTATGAAAACGGTTCGCTTACCTCTGGTTATCCACGTGATGAAGTTGCTACCTGCTACGCCCGTCTGGTTGCAGAGCTCCGCTATCCATTCATGCTCGAGGCATCAAGCACCATCTATGGACTTGTCTTCGCAGAGGCAGGTAATGCCTGGACAGACATGAAGTACTTCAATCCATTCTCGCTCAAGCGTTCAATGGGTGCCGGTGTCCGTATCTTCCTCCCAATGATCGGTATGCTTGGTATCGACTGGGGCTATGGTTTCGACAAGACCTTCGGATCAAGCAACAACTCTGGTTCAAACTTCCACTTCGTCATCGGACAGGAGTTCTAAGCGAAGTTAATAGTTAAACTTTTGAATCATTTAGTTGTCATAATGATAGAAAAAGGTCCGGTCACGGCCCAAGAACTTTATTATTGACCCATAAATTACCAACAAAAAACTATGAAAAAGATTTTATTCGCTTGCGCCTTTGCACTTCTTTGTTGCATGAATGGTTATGCTCAGAAGTATGCACTTATTGATATGGACTTCATACTGAAGAAGATCCCTCAGTATGAGATTGCTAACCAGCAGCTCAATCAGCAGAGTAAGATCTGGCAGCAGGAAGTTGAGACTCTGGCCGCAGCGGCAGAGACTCTCTATAAGCAGTATCAGGCAGATCAGGTCTACCTTACTCCGGAGCAGAAGACAGAGCGTGAAAATGCTATCCTCGCCAAGGAGAAGGAAGTACAGGATCTCCGTCTCAAGTACTTCGGTCCTGAAGGCGACCTCTATCAGAAACGCAACAGTCTCGTCGGCACCATTCAGGACGACATCTATAAGGCCGTCAAGGAAATTGCCGAGAAGAATAACTACATGATGGTCATTGACCGCGCCTCGGCCGAAAGCATCATCTTCGCCTCACCAAAGATCGACATCTCGAAGGAGGTACTTGCGAAAATGGGATACTAAGAGCCTGTTTCTCATTTGCATCACTATCAATTTTGAAATTATCATTTTAAATTTTACATTTTCACATTTATGTTCAAGAAACTTTTTTTAGCAGCATTCGTTGCTTTGGTGAGCATGACATCTTATGCTCAGAAGTTCGGTACCGTTGATCTCCAGGCAGTCATGAACGATATGCCTGAAACTGCAGTTCTCGAGAAGGAACTTGCAGACCGTAGCACTAAGTTCCAGACAGAGGCTAAGAAGATGGAGGATGAGATGCAGGCAAAGTATCAGTCTTATATCGAGCAGCGCGACTCTCTGGATGATGTTACCCGTCAGATGCGTGAGGAGGAGCTCCAGACCCTTAGCAACCGTGCTCAGCAGTATCAGCAGGCTACTTACACCCAGATTCAGCAGTATCAGCAGCAGCAGATGGCTCTGATTCAGGAAAAGCTCTTCAAGGCTGTTAAGGCAGTAGGTGACCGTGAGAAGTATCTCGCTATCTTCCCAGTAAACGATGCAACTTACTTCTCTCCTACCGAGACTACTGACGTCACTCCTGTCGTCAAGAAAGAGCTCGGCATCAAGTAAAAACTTCTAACACAATCGCCCTATGGTGAAACAGATACTTACCACTCTTGCACTGACCTTCATGCTCACCTTCAGCCTCAGCGCACAGCAGGAGGCCGAACCAGAGCAGATGGCTGTCGTCCGATTCGGCAACATTGATATGGCTCGTGTTTTCCAGCTGATGCCAGCCAGCATCGCAGCAGAAAACGAACTCTCCTCACTACAGGAGGCCTACGATGCAGAGCTCCAGAAGATGGGCGAAGAGTACCAGCTCAAGGTCACAGACTTTGTATCTGTTCAGCAGTCGCTCGACAATAATATTGCCGAAGCTCGTGCACAGGAGATTGAGCAGTTACAGCAGCGTATCCAGCAGTTCCGCGACCGCGCCGCTCAGTCGATTCGCCAGAAGCGTCAAGAACTCACGGCTCCTATCACCGAACAGGTCACCAAGGCTATCCAGACAGTTGGCAAGAAGTATGGATACACCTATATCTTCGACCTTAACCAGGCCGGTGTCCTCTTCTTCGATCCGCAGCTCTGTGATGATGTCCTTCCTCTTGTCAGAGCAGAGTTAGGATTCTAGCTTACGAAATAGCAAATATCAAATAACAAATATCACCACCAACGCTACAGGCTATTGTAGGGAAGGTGGTGATATTTGTTATTTTGATAACTTATAGTTGATATTTATTCTTCTACCAGCTGCAAAACGCGGCTGCACCAGTCGTTCTGCTTGTGGTAGTCAACTGTGTGGGTGTAAGGGAGCTCTACACCATTCTGCATGAGATACGCGCCGCTGTAGGTCTTTCCTTCGATAGGGAGAGGTACGTTGTCAATGCGGTTAAGCTCATGGATGGTGTAATACTTGGCAGGATCGAGACCGGCCATCTTGACACGAGGGAGGTGCTGATTCTTATAGGTCTCGAGCTTCCACCAGAAGAAGACAGCCTGTGTCTTGTCTTCGCTGACGTACATCTCTGAGGCGAGGTTATCGCCCTTATATGGAGAGTGGAGGCGGTAGAGATCGCCGAACTGGATGACAGGGCGAACCTTCTTATAGTCGGTGATGGCCTGACGGCAGAGAGCCTTCTCCTCGTCGGTCATGTTCTTTGGCTGGATCTCCATGCCGAGGCGGCCAGACATGGCCACGTCGCAGCGGAGCTTGAGCGAGGTGGTGCGGAAGACAGCGTGGTTTGGCACGGCAGAGATGTGCGAAGCCATGGCGATGGCAGGGAAGAAATACGAGGTGCCCCACTGCATGCGGACACGCTGCAGAGCGTCGGTATTATCGCTGACCCAGAACTCATCGAAGTAAGGCAAGAGGCCATAGTTGGCACGGCCACCACCCGAAGCACAATCCTGGATGATGACGTCAGGATACTTGGCGCGGATACGCTCACAGGTCTTGATGAGGCCTTCGTGATACTTAATATAAAGGTGTGACTGCTCGTCTTTTGGCAGGTACTGCGAGCCGTGGTTCATGACAGGAGCGTTGGCGTCCCACTTGATATAAGCAATCTCTGGGTACTTGCTGAGGAGGTCATCGACGATGCCGAAGACAAAGTCCTGCACCTTCGGATTGGCCATATCGAGGACGACCTGTGTGCCGCCACGACCGAGGACAGGCTCACGACCAGGAGCCTTGAGGATCCAGTCTGGATGCGCCTCGTAGAGCTCTGAGACGGTGTTGGCCATCTCTGGCTCGATCCAGATACCGAACTTCACGCCATTCTTCTTAGCGTCGCGGAGGAGGCCAGGAATGCCATCAGGGAGCTTGCGGGTGTCAACGACCCAGTCGCCGAGCGAAGAGTTGTCGACAGCGCGAGGATACTTGTCGCCGAACCAGCCATCGTCCATGACGAAGAGCTCGCCGCCCATCGAAGCAATGTCGTGCATCATCTGATCCATACCTGGCTGGTTGATGTCGAAGTAGACGCCCTCCCAAGAGTTGAGGAGGATCATACGCTCCTGATTGCCGTGACGGAGCTGGTACTGACGAGCCCACTTGTGGAAGGCCTGGCTCACGCCATTGGTGCCACGCTCAGAGAAGGTGAGCGCAGAGTGTGGGGTGGTGAAGGTTTCGCCTTTCTTGAGGTGATACTCGCTATTGTCTGGGTTGATGCCGGCGAAGTACTGGTGATAGTCGCTCTCGTCGGTGTCGACCTTGATGCTGTAATTGCCACTATAGCAGAGGGCTGCGCCGATGACGCGGCCTTCGTTCTCGCGAGCAGGACCATCGAGCGAGAGCATGATCTCGTTACGATCCATAGTGGCATTGCGCGCACCGTCCTTGTTCTTGATGACAAGCATACCATTGTCGAGCTTGCTCTCTACGAGCTGTGCCTCAGAGGCCCATGAACCATGGAAGTGAGTGGCATGGACGTCGCCACGACGGACGTAGAGAATCGGGTTGTAGAACTGGGTGAGCGTGACAGTCTGCTTCTCGCCATTGGTGATGTCTGTCCAGGTCTCGATCATGTCGACGTCGTCGTAGGCAATATAATAAAGGTTGACGGTGGTCGGGTAGAGCGGATCCTTGAGGGTGATAGTGAGCTGCTCGCCGGTGCGTGCTGCACCGTTAGGAGCGGTGTCCTTGAGATTCTGTACTTTGTAATCAGTAATCAGTAATTGGGTGGACATATTGCCATCAGCGTGGCGCATGGCCAGACAGACCTCGTTCTGCGTGTGGGTAGCACCGTAGGCAGGGTAGAGGTCGGAGCGGCTCCAGTTGTCGTCTTTGATGCGCAGGAGATTCTCGATATCGAGGCTCTTGAGCGACTGACCGTAGTAGAGGAACTGTGGCTCCTGACCCTGGTTGAGCTCGAGGACGAGGCTGTTGTTAGGAGTGCGGAGCTCGACTTTTTCGGCGAAAAGAGGAAGAGAGAAGAGTGAAGAGAGAAGAGTGAAGGATAAGGATTTGCGGGTAAGCATAGCGTGTATGGATTTGGAAGTTTCAGAGAAGTTAAAAAGAAGTTATAGGGAAGTTATAAGGACGTTACTTACTGTGACTATAATGTTATATCAAACATAACATACGTCCTTATAACTTCTTTATAACTTCCCTATAACTCCTTAATAACTTCCCTTCAAAAATTTACTTCTTCAATGGGAAGATATAAGCCAACCAGCCCATGACGAGTGCGATGGCTGCTGGGATGATAGAGAACATTGACCAAACCATGGTCTTGACTGACTCCTCGTCGGTGATGGTGACGATGGTTTCGCCAGTAGCAGGATCGGTGCTTGAGACAAGGCCTGCCATACCGAGCAACATAGCGATGAGCGAACCAGAAATAGCGCCACCGAACTTCTGTGCCATAGTAGCAGAAGAGAAGATAAGACCGGTAGAAGAAACGCCGTCGCGCTCAGTAGCGTAGTCAGAAACGTCGGCATACATCGACCAGAGCAGTGGAGAGTAGAGGCCTGCACCTACTGAGGTGAGGATAGAAACCAGGATCATCAGCCAGATGTACGAAGGATCCATTGGGATGAAGAAGTACAAAACTGAGGTGACGCAGCAGATGACTGACGACCAGACGAATGCCATGCGCTTTGAGCCGATCCAACGGGTGAAGGCTGGACAAACACCACCGAAGATCATGCAGGTAACCTCGCCAATGGCCATGAAGACGGTGAAGTTGATGATGAAACTGCCAAGAGTGATGTCGCCATTCAAGCAGTAGGTGAACATGTAACCAGCTACAGCATAGCGGAAGCCATTGAAGAAGTTGGTGCAGACAGCCACGGCGGTCATGAGGAGCCAAGGCTTGTTGGTAATGAGGTTCTTATACTGCTTGAAAGAGAACTTCTCAGGACGGATGTTCTTGACGCGCTCCTTGGTGAGGAGGCCACATAACAGAGTCATGACTGCTGCAATCAGACCGAAGATAGCGCCGAGGACAGCATACTGGTGAGCCTCAGTGCCACCTACCATCTTCTGGAGGTAAGGGAATGAGAGCAGGGTGATGAAGCCCATGGCGTAAGCGCCGACCATGCGATAAGAAGAGAACTCGTTCTTCTCGTTATCGTCAGAAGTCATCACGCCGAGGAGCGAACCGTAAGGTACGTTGACCAAAGTATAGACGGCCATCATGAGCAGATAGAAGGTATATGCCCAGATGCGCTTGCCTTCAGGACCGAGGTCTGGGGTGAAGAGCAGACAGGCAAAGATGAGTCCGAAAGGAATCGAACCGAAGATGAGCCAAGGACGGTAAGTGCCCCAGCGTGACTGAGTACGATCGGCGATGGTGCCCATGAGTGGGTCAGTGACTACGTCGAACATACGAGCGATGAGCATCAGGGCAGCAGCATCGGCAAACGAGAGTCCGAAGACGTTGGTAAAGAAGATAGGAAAGGCGGTGGACATGATCTTCCATGTGATACCACCTGAGCCGGCGTCACCGAGGGCGTAGCCGATTTTTTCAGTAATACTTGCCATTTGGTAATAGGTATTTAGAGTTTATAATTTTTCAAGGTAGAATAATACGCTGCAAATATATAAAATTTTCGGCAAACAGACAAATATCTATTATAAATAATGTCTTTTTTGCCGAAAATAAAACTTTTTTGTATTTCAATTACCTGATATGTGCGGTCAGGAAAGTTGCATTGCCGAAGATGTAAAGCACGTTCTCAGAGGCTGGTACAAGCAGGGTCTCGCCCTGACGGACCTTCACTCCGTTGATGTTGGCTTCACCCCAGAGGCAGACGACGACGACGAATGAATCGCAGTGGAAATCGATCTGCTGTGCTACCTGTACGACGACGCGGTGTACGACGAAGTAAGGACAGTTGATGAGCTGCGAGGTAGGCTGGGTACTGTCGTAAGAGGTGCGGTACTCTGGCCAGACCTGATAGTCGATGGCGTCCTTCGCCTGCTCGATGTGCAGTTCGCGGGGCTTGCCATGAGCATCCTTGCGACCAAAGTCATAGACGCGGTAGGTGATGTCCGAGGTCTGCTGGATCTCTGCAAGGAAGCAGCCAGCACCAATAGCGTGCAGACGGCCAGCAGGGAGGAAGAAAAGGTCTCCCTGATGCGCCTCATGGGTGGCAATGACGTTGGCCATAGGGTTCTCTCCCTCTTTGGTCTCGGTGGTCACCATCTGCTCGTAGTCATCTGGAGTGATGCTTTTCTTGAGGCCGGCGTAGATCTTGGCACCTACGTCACTCTTGATGACGTACCACATCTCGGTCTTACCTGCACAGCCGTGGCGCTCCATGGCCATCTTGTCGTCGGGATGCACCTGAATGCTGAGGTCCTGGCGTGAGTCGATAAACTTGACGAGCAATGGGAACTTATTGCCAAAACGCTTGTAGACCTTGTTGCCGATGAGCAGACCTTTGTACTTGTCAATGAGTTCAGTGAGGGTTAATCCTACATCGACATCATCAATCAATCCGCGCTCGATAGCCACACTCTCGTGACCTGATACGCCGCTGATCTCCCAACTCTCACCGATGTTTGGCTGAGCGGTATAGATACCTTTGAAGGGAGCAATCTGATAGCCTCCCCACAACGTCGTCTTTAAATATGGCTCAAACTTATATGGTTTCATAAGACCCTCCCCCGACCCCTCCGCAAGGGAGGGGAGTAGATAGTGTCAAGGGAGCAAACACTTTATTGGTTATTTTTGAATGAATACTTATAATTTGAAACTCAGGAACTAATCACTCCCCTCCCTTGTGGATTTCTGCCCCCGCTGTTCGGTGGATAGAGGGGGTGCGGCCAGGCTGGGGGAGGGTCCGTTCAATAATCTCCAGCGCCATTCTTGAATTATGATAAGGACACTTCCAGAATCCCGCGTGGTCATCTGTCTTGTTGATGTTGCGCTGCGGATCACGGCTCCAATACCACTCTCCAAGCTCATGATCGATGAGATTATCCTTGATATACTGCCAGGCGTTGAGGCACTTCTGGAGCGCTTCTTCATCGCCGAAATGCTGGTAGATGTTATAGAAGCCGACAACGGCTTCTGCCTGTACCCACCAGTGGCGGTCATCGTCGACATGTCCGGTGTCGAGGTTGGCTTCGTGGGTCATGCTACCATCAGCGTTGAGACCCTTCTCGCTGGCTTTGGCAACAAGCTGGACGATCGGCTCAACCTTTGCAAGCACCTCTTTGTCGCCAAGGACGAGAGCAGCTTCGTGCATGAGCCATGAGCATTCTATGTCGTGACCGTATGATTCGAGCCATCCGGCACCGCGTGTCCAATCCATCTCGAAAAAGAGGTCGAGGTGGTGAGTCTCAGGATTAAGGATGTTATCAGTGAAGATGTCGATGAGATTATGAAGCGCTTCGCGGACAAGATCCTTATCTTCGACGCGCATCGTGAGCGAAGGACGCTCACACATCAGTCGATAGAGATTGGTATAAGGCTCAATGATGTGAAGATGGGTGTTCTGCGATTTAGGGAAGTTCGCGTCAAGATCAGAAAGACGCATGTCGGCGATGTCCTGCCAGTCGCGTGTCTGTGCTTCGATGTAGCCATTTTCGTTGAAGTCACGGCTGTGGCATTCAATGCAGTGAAAAAGAGTAAGCGCCTGGTCAAATGCCTCCTGGCTGCCAGTGGCACGGGCATACTCAGAAAGGCCATAAATCACAAAACCTATGGCATAGAACTGCTTCTTGGTGTCTTTGGGCTGGCCAAGGTAATCAAGACTCCAGTAGGCGCCACCGTACTCAGGATCGATGAAATACTGCAGGATATAGTCCTTGGCGCGAGTCGCCGCTTCAAGATATTCCCGTTTGCCGAGGACACGATAAGCCGCAGAGAAAGCCCAGAGGATACGAGCATTGAGGATACAACCTTTGTCCGCATCCTTGACCAGCGTGCCGTCTCCCTTCATCTGACCGTAGAAACCGCCATTTTCGCGGTCCTGCATGTGGTTGAGCCAGAAAGGCAGGATGTTGTTCTCGACAACATCCTGCATCTGGGTTTTTAAAGAGGATATGATAGTGCTATTCATTTATTTGCCTAGAAATGCAAGATTACGATCAATAAGTTCGTTGCGTGTCTTCACGCTCTCGCCAGTAGTGAACTTGTCAGCAGGCGTATTCATGCAGTAGTCGACGAGCTGACCGATGGTAGAGGTAGCTACGTGCATACGAGTATCGCTCGAAGCATAGTAGATGAATACCTGCTCATCCATCTCGTGCATTGCGTTGCCAGCCACGTTCTTAGCGTCATTATTTGGCTTAGCCACCCAACCGTTGGTGAAGAGTACATTCATGACATCACCGATATACTCGCCGTCCTTTGGCACCATGAAAGCGCCACCTGGCTGTGCGATGACCTGGGTAGGATCCTCGAGCGAAGTCATATACATATATAATACATAGCGGAGACCAGAGGCGCAGCCACGTACACCATGAGCGAGGTGGAGCCAACCCTTAGGAGTCTTGAAAGGATGAGGTCCCTCTCCGTTCTTTACCTCCATGATGGTGTGGTAGTGACGTGCGTTGATAATCTTCTCCTCCTTGACAACAGCATGCTCGATGTCATCGACCAAGGCCCAGCCGATACCGCCACCAGAGCCAGCGTCGATAAAGCCATCCTGTGGACGGGTGTAGAGTGCATACTTGCCATCGACGAACTCTGGGTGCAGTACGACGTTGCGCTGCTGTGAGTTCGACTTGAGGTCATCGAGACGCTCCCAGTTGACGAGGTCCTTGGTGCGGGCAATGCCACAGGTAGCAGTTGCAGCAGAGAGGTTGCCTGCCTGAGAGTCGTCGTGACGCTCCACGCAGAAGAGGCCGTAGATCCAGCCATCCTCGTGCAGGGTGAGGCGCATATCATAGACATTGGTAGCCTCGGCAGCAGGAGACTCCTTGAGAGGAGAGGTCTTTGCTTCTGGCATGGTGATCGGATGATTCCAGAAGCGGAAGTTGTCAACGCCGTTGTCTGACTCGGCTACGGCGAAGAACGACTTACGGTCATCACCCTCGACACGAACTACGAGGTGATACTTGCCATTGAGAAAGATAGCGCCAGAGTTGAGTGTGGCATTGACGCCAAGGCGCTCCATGAAGTAAGGATTAGTAGCAGGGTTAAAGTCATACCGCCAGACAAGTGGTGCATGAGCGGCAGTGAGAATCGGATTTTCATAACGGCAGATGATGCCGTTGCCCTCAATAGGAGTATTCTTTTTGGTCAGGAGCGCTTCGTGCTGCGCCTCGACATAAGCTTTGCGTTCAGAGAAGTTCATTTTAAATACTTATTATTGGATTTCTTTCAGGAACAAAGTATTGTCTTCATTATAGAATTTCATGAAGTCCTCTGCGGTAGGAGCGTCCTTTGATGCTCCAAAATGCTCTTTTGCAGCGTTACGCCAAGGCAAGCAGTAGCAGATAGGATACTTTGATGCGATAGGATGGAAGACGCGGGTCCACCAGTCAGGGATGTCGGAGTTGACACGACCACACTCGGTGACAGCGATGAGCATCGGATGATCCTTCACATAGTCCATCATCAGGTCGAGACCATAGTTGAGCTGCATCTTGAAGTCATCCTCAGTACCCCACTGATAAGCATCGACGCCGAAGAGCTGCACTCGGTCATCGCCAGGCCAGCGCTCCAGGAGGTGCTCAATGCTGCGAGGGCTTGGAGAGTAGCTCCATACGAACATACCAGGGTGCTTCTCGTTCATGAAGTCCTGGGTCATATTCCAGAGAGCCTTGTACTCCTCGTTGGTGCAGTTAGCCTCACCCCACCAGAACCAGTTGCCAGTGTTCTCATGCCAAGGGCGGAAGATGACAGGGATCACGTCGCCCTCTGGAGTCTTGAGTCCATCCATGAAGGTAGAGACACGGTCGAGCCAGGTCATCATCTTCTCGTGCATCTCGCCACCCTCGATAATCGAAGCTACAGTATGCTTAGGGTCGATGAGTTGATCGGCAGGCGTGCCAGCAGCCAGCGCCTCGGCATATTCCTTGAGGTCGCTCTCAATCCATGCGGTCTTGCCGTTGAGCGGATTGCGAGGATGCCAAGAGATGGTGATGATGCCGCCACGCATGTGGTGCTTGATGATCTCCTCCTGCATCCAGTCGAATGGAACTGAGTCGAGGTTCTTGAGGTCGCCCATCTCAATGCCTCCGAGCTCGAAGCCCATGACGGCAGGATAGTCGCCTACGAGTTCCTTGGTGTCAGAGCGGTCACCTCTCTCCCACTCCCAGGTGATGCCGTAGAATGGATCATCCTGATGACCATACATATAGCCATGGTTACGGAGAGTATCCATACGAGCCAGCAATGACTCAGCAGGAGTTACGACTTCTGCCTCAGTAGGCTGCTGCTTGGTGCAAGAGACCATGGCGGCCAATGCGATTCCAGCAAGGAGAAGAATCTTTTTCATATTAGTTGAGTAGTATTGTTGATGTTTGATGGCGCAAAGATAGACACAATTATATAATACTATTATGATAATCTTTGCAATTTCGTATACTATTTTGCGAAACGTAAGATAAGTGTATTATCGGATAAAATATGCAAAGCAATTGGATAATTTATCTCTCGGAAATAATCACTTTCCGCCCATTGACGATGATGACAGAGTCTTTTGCTGCACCATTAACACGCATTCCGTTGAGGTTGAATTGAAGATCAGAGGTTTGCACGTCGGTCTCAATGACCTCGATGGCAGAATATTTGTCCCATCCTGGCATTCGGTCGAGGGTGATGATGCGCTCATCGGACATGCACTTCTTCCATTCATCTTTTGAGGTCTGATCAACGAAACCTCCACTCCAAGACTGATACCAAGGCATCCACCAAGACCACATGGCATCCTCGTCAGCCATCTTATCGATGTCAGGGATAGGGCCGTTCTCTGCCAGGGTGACAATCTTCTTGCCACTGGTCAATGACTTGAGCTTCTCAAAAGCGTTGAAATTGCTGGAATAGTCGTACTTATTATTATATATATCGGTAGAGATGATGTCATAATAATCTTCACCCGGACACCAGGAGAGGTCCAGTTTGTAGTCGGCATTCCAGTCCCAGATCACGTTTCTGACGCCTTTGACCTTGACCATCTCGTCATAGATGAGACGATAGAGTTTGACGTAGGCCTCTGCACCTTGTGTGCCCCACCAGAACCATCCGCCAGGAGCCTCATGCAAAGGACGGAAGATACACGCCACGCCGTCGTTCTGCAGGTCGAGGAAATGATCGGCAATGATATCGATGTCCTTGATGATATTCTTGTAGAGGGTTGACGAGGTGTTCCAACTGCCGTCAGCATTCATTGCATCAGTGAATTTGATGTTCGTTTTTTCAGTATAGAAATCACCCGTCTTGCGGCTTGGGTCGTGCCAGTGCCATGAGAAGTCCGGGATACCGCCTTCTTTCCAAAGAGCTTTAGCCAAACTGATTACCTTATTGGTATAATCTTTAAACCAACTGTTACCAGCATCGGTTTCCTTACCAGTAGCATTCATGAAATCAAAGCCGACCAGTGCAGGGTATTCGCCAGAAGCGTTAAATACGGCTTTTACATCTTCATGATTCTTGATATCTTTGCCATTAGTATTGTCCATAGAGCCTGTCATCATGCCAGAGATGGTGCGCTTGCCGAAGTTCTCATAAAGGAAATGATAGAGTTTCTGTGCAGATTCCGTTGCATCTGGAGTGACAGGTGCCGCCGCGATGTCAAACGGAAGGGACGGCGCAGCCTCCTCCAGACGGATATAGTCAATGTTATACCATGTCCAGCTCGGAGTGATGACGAAGGTGTTGCTACCTGATTCGAGGAAGAACGAGCCAATTTCGACCTCTCCGTAATCTTTAGTTTTGAATTGTGCTGAACCACCATTTACACTACAGTTGACAATTTTCTCGCCACCGATACCTTCAGCCATAATATAGATAGCATATTTTTTGCGCTCGGCGATGTCTGCTTTGATGGTCAGAGATGCTGCTCCATCGGTCATATTGACCGCCTTGCCACCAGAGTATTTCTTGTCAGAAACAATCTCGCTTTTGTTGATTGTGCCATCCTCGGCCTCAAATTTGAGTGAGGTATCTTCTGCTTTGAGAAGAGTGTATTGGAGAAGCAGGAGTAAAACTAAAGGTAAACGTCGCATAAATTACAAGAATAAAATAGTAGTTATTTGCGAGGCAAAGATAATAAGAAAGTATCACTCTGCCAATATTTTATATCGAAGTTGACAAATAATGCAAACTATTAGATAAATAGTAAGCGTATCTACGATAACGCAAGCCTCGTTTCAGTGCAGGATAGTCCGACTGGGATCCCAGTCGGACTATCCATGAAGCAGGAATGGACGTCCTGCACTCACGGCATCCTTTCTTGCTTTCAGGAATGGACGTCCTGTCCCCACGGCATCCTTTCTTGTTTTCAGGAATGGACATCCTGTCCCCACGAAGACCTTTCCTTGCTCCAGTATTGTATTTCCTGCCATCAAAGCATCGAATCCATGCACTCCGGCTGCTTCCGTCGCCCAAAAGCAGGAGAATATGATAATCAACAAGATAGAGAATGGAGTGATGGAGTGTTGTTTTTGAGATTCAATGAAAATCAAATACTATCTGAGTAACCAATCCTCAATGCAAATAGAGCGTATCAGAAAAACTGACACGCTCTATTTGTATAATATGTGTAATCGAGATTACTCAAGAGTAACCTTGGTGCAGACAACATTATCACCGTTGAGGAGGAATGCACCGCCCCACCACTGCTGAGTGAGAGCCGTCTGCAGGATGGCTGCTGTAAGTTCGAGGTCTACAGAACCACCGTGAGCTGCAAGATCCCAGTTGTCCTGGTTGTAGTCGACATAGGTGCCGCCCCAGTGACCTTCGACAATCTGGAGGTTCCAGTTCTCCTCTGTAGGAGTGATGAAGAAGCGGAGAATCTGACCTTCCTTAGCGTTAGCTTCAGCAAGCTCTGCGCCACCATCGCTCAGGATGAATGGCTGGTTGCCCCAATCGTCAGCGACAGCCTTGCCTTCCCAGAGGATGGTCTCCTGCGAACCGCCGTCACCGCCGCCGACCCATTCTTCCTTCTCCTGATAGATTTCGAGGAGTTTGTAACCGTCGCCGGTGAAGAGGAGGTGCTGCTCGTCGAGCAGTGCAGAGAGTGCTGCATCCTGAGAAAGGTCAATTTCGATGTAGAGACTGCCATCTTCATTCTCTTGGATCATGTCCTGGAGGTTCTCCATACCAAGGTAGTTGGTGCTCCACCAGCCTGTAGTTACGCGGATGTTAGACCAGTCGGCAGTCTTCTCGATAGCAATGCGGAATGGCTGAGTCTTGAGGATCTCCCACTCTTCCTCTGAGAATGCATAAGTCTCTTCGCCAGAAGAATGAGAAGCGCTAGAGAAGCGACCCTCGCCTGACCAAGAAGGAGCAGGGATGGTGCTATGCTCGCCGTTCTTCCAGAATGTGGTTCTTACAATCTCCAAGTGACCTTCGCCACCAACCCATACGTCTTCGAGAGTATAGATGCCGAGGAGCTTGTATCCATCACCGGTGAAGAGGAGGTGCTGCTCGTCCATTGCACCCGAGAGTGCTGCATCCTGAGAAAGGTCAATTTCGATGTAGAGACTGCCGTCCTCATTCTCCTGAATGTTATCCTGGAGGTTCTCCAAACCAAGGTAGTTGGTGCTCCACCAGCCAGTAGTTACGCGGATGTTAGACCAGTCTGCGGTCTTCTCGATAGCGATACGGAATGGCTTAGTCTTGAGGATCTCCCACTCTTCCTCAGAGAATGCATAAGTCTCTTCGCCAGAAGAATGAGAAGCGCTAGAGAAGCGACCCTCGCCTGACCAAGAAGGAGCAGGGATGGTGCTATGCTCGCCATTCTTCCAGAGGTAGGTCATGACAGTCTCCCAGTGACCACCCTCAGCTTCCTTAGTTTGCTCGTATTCAAACTCTGGCATAGTGAAACTCTGACCGTCGAAAGTCTTGATAGTGCCAGCAAAAGTACCATTAAAGACTGTGTTTGGTACTTTTAGAACCAAACGGGTTGGAGCAATGCGAGAAAAATCTGATTGTGGAACAGACAGAGGTTCTTCGTTTTCATCAAGAAGTACAATCTCGTTGACAAAGAGGAGATCCTCACCATGGATGGTAATCTCTTCAAGACCATTGACCTTCTCGCCAGGCTGCTTAGAGTAACCAGAGATGACGGTCTTGCCAATGGTAAGAGGAAGACGAGACTCTACGGATTCGCCATTCTTGCCATGAAGGATGATCTTGCCACCTTCTGTAGGCATACCGGCAGGAGCTACAACACGAATCATCTCGTTGGTCACAGGTTCAAATGTACTGACCTTGATGCCGCCAGGGAACTCAATTGCCTCCAGGTCACCAAAACCAGAACCATTGATAGTCATAGGCTGACCTGCCACAACATGGGTTGGAGCGAAGACTTTGATGCCTAATCCTAAATCAGCTGATCCAAGGTCATCGTCGTCACTACATGCAACGAATGCAAGTGAGACGAAGAGGCAAGCAAGGATCGCCTTCATATATTTTAAAATGTTCTTCATAATTTTTCTAAATTATAGATGGAAATCAGGACATCACCAGCCAGGGTTCTGAGTGAGCTTAGGATTCTTCAGAATCTCTGACTGTGGGATTGGGAAGAGGTTGAACTTTTCGTCCCAGTTGCGAGCAATCTTGGTTCGAGTAAGGATAAGACCGCTGCTGATAGAAGCTGCCTCAATGTTTGTGAAGTACTTAGCACCCTTCTTCCAGCGACGTACGTCCCAGAAACGATGGTTTTCGAAAGCGAGCTCCACCAGACGCTCACGCTCGTAACGCTCTACCCAAGCGTCACCATCCTCGGTGAACTCAGGCATCTTGATGTCTGAACGATTGCGAAGCACGTTGACAGCATCGTTGGCAGAGAAGTTATGATCACCTTTCTCGTTAGCTTTGCCACCGGTAGCATAGAACATTGCCTCTGCATAGTCGAGATAGAACTCGGCAAGACGGAAGGCAATCCAGGTGTGACGACGGCTAGTAGGATTGTCGGTTGTTGTAACACATGCACCATCGACAAACTTCTTAAGATAGTAGCTTGTTGGTGTTGCACCATACTTTGGCGCTGCATTGAAACCACCGACATAGGTCTGTATGGTATTTTTCTGTGTACCATTGCTTGGCCAAGCGTCACCATTCTTGACAACAGTAAGTCCGAAACGTGGGTCAAGTCCCTCGTAAGGATCATACTCATTAAGGTCGATGGCACCGGAATTTACCTCACCGAAAGTCTTGCCAGCCAACTCTTCAGTGGCATACTCATACTGATCGATGAAACTCTGGGTTGGGCAGTTGCCCGACGAACCATTCTCAACACCGATTGGATAGTTAGCCTTCTCAAAAGCGTTGCTCTCACCACGGCCGATACCGAGGATGAACTCTTGGTTATAGAATGCATCATGTCCCCAAAGTTTCTCATAAGCGCTAAGCTTCAAGTTCCAATCATTCTTTGCTTGATCGATGACATAGTATGCAGCTTCGGCAGCAGCTTTCCATTTAGACGTATCGCCAGTAGGATTGTGCAACGGAGAAGCAGCATAGAGCAAGGTACGAGCCTTGAGTGCGTATGCAGCAGCACGAGTTGCACGACCGATTTCTGCACCGACCTCGGTTGTATAGGTGATAGGAAGGTAAGGGGCTACTGCATCGAGTTCATCGACAATAAACTTAACTACCTTGTCGGCAGGAGTACGCTCTACGTTGTTAGCCTGACCATTGGTAAGAGTTGTGGTTACCAGAGGTACATCTCCGTAAGCCTTAAAGAGTTCAAAGTAGAAATAAGCACGGAGGAAACGGAGCTCGTAAGGGAAGTTGTCGAGCTGCTGCTTCCAGATGTCATAGCTTGAGTTGTGTTCCCACTCTGAAATATCTGCCTGATCGATCTTCTCAAGATAGGTATGAATGTCCGAGATAGCAGTGTAAGACTTTGTCCAGATGTTTGAGTAAGGATTAGCGATACTCCAACCGCCATTGACGTAGTTATTGACCGCACCGTTTTCCAGTGCATACTGAGCCTCGTCAGTAGCACCAGCAAAGAAATAGGCGCTATTGTTCTCAAACTCGTTATTATAGATTTGAGCATAAACACCCCAAACCAGTCCCTTGATACCGTCGCCGAAGTACTCGTATGTCCACTTCTCATCGCGAGAATTCTCCTCCGAGTATTCGAGATCCACGCAAGATGAGAAAGCGAGGGCTGTTGGCAATGCGCATGCTAATAACTTATATATTTTCATAATATAAATGCTTTAATATTAGAATGTCAGCGAAAGGCCTAAATTCAAACTCTTCATGACAGGGTAGCCTGTATTAAGGTTCTCTGCGTCCATTGCATCGATGCTGCTCCAAGACCAGAGGTTCTGACCCTGAAGATATACCTTTGCACCAGAAGCCTTAATATAAGAAACTACAGACTCAGGAAGCTTGTAGTAAACCTCACAGTCACGCAGCTTCAACCACTTGGCATTACGATACCAGAGTGTTGAGTTTGGAGTATTGTTAGCAACGTCCTCAGTTGACAGACGAGGATAGAGAGCGTTGTCGCCTGCGTTATCCCAGCAGTTCTCCCAATACTCAGTCGAGAGGTTGCGGTTGTTAGAGAGAGCACCCCATACGCCATCGACCCAGCGAATGTTCTTCATCTGGTTTGCCGAACCTTGGAAGGTAGCATTGATACCGATGCCCTTATACTCTGCACCCAGTGAGAATGCATAGTTGAGAGCTGGGAAGCTGGTACCATAATCCAATGCGATCTCATCGTTCTGGTTGATGACACCGTCGCCATTGATATCCTTATACTTGATATCGCCTGGCTTGACACGACCGAACTCCTGACGAGGGCTGTTGTCGATGTCTGCCTGATCCTTGAAGAAGCCGATTGCCTCAAGGCCGCGAGCACCATCAGCTCGGTCACCGATGATAGAGAGGTTAGGATAAGCAGGATTCTCAATCCACTTCTTCACCTCGCTCTTCACTCCAGAGATCATAGCAGCAGCATCAATATTCCAATCCTTGTTGATAGCCTTAGCATAGCGGAGGCCCAACTCGAAACCATAGCTTGCAACCTCGCCCTTATCATCGTATGCAGACTGGATGCCAACGACTGCAGAGTTGAGCTGGCTTGCACTTACGAGGATGTTGGTGCGCTGCTGGTAGAACCCATCAAGAGTTACGTCAAGTGCGTTCCAAAGACGGAGGTCAGTACCGAGGTTTGCCTTGTAGGCTGTCTCCTGCTCGAAATCCTTAGTAGCGAACTGGGTAAGGAATGCACCCCAAGCACTGTTGAACTCATTGCCATACCAGTAGCTGCCGTGACCATTGTTCCAGCGCTCAAGCCAAAGACCAGCTTCTGGCACATAGTCAGTATGCTGAATACCGCCTGAAGCACGAAGCTTACCGTATGTGATAGCACCATCAGGATTGTTGGCATAGATCCAGCCAAGAGCTACGGTTGGAGAGAACGCCCACTTAGCAGGGTAACTACGGTTTGAACCATTAGCAGCGAGAACTACGTCGGCCATAAACTTCTGTGCATGGTCGTAGTGCAAGGCAAGATTCCAGTTCGTGCGATTCCAGGTTTGGCTCTGTCCATCGCGAACCTCGTACTTGATGTTGTAGTTGGCATTGGCGATGAGGTTGTCTCCGTTCTGGAATTGAGTAGCGTACTTGAAACCTGCATTGAAAGTGGCAATACGCCACTGAGCATCGGTCCAATGGTTGAAGGCAAGCTTGTTGTTGACAACGGTACCCATGACCGTCTCCTGACGAGCGCCGTCAGCGTCGTAGTAGTTCCAACCATACTGATAACCCTTGGTACGGGTTTCACGCTCAATTGAAGAGTTGTCGTAAGAACCACCTACATAGAACTGCAAGCCCTTAGTGATAAAGTCAAGATCCTGCTCGAGGGTCATGTTAGCCCAGATCTGACGCTGGTGAGTCTTCTGGAAACCGGTACCCTGGATCTTGGCTACGAGGTTGTTGTCGCCATAGGTCTGGCTACCACCCCAGACGCCACCTTCTGTATGGATAGGGAAGGCAAGAGCTGGAACTTTATAGAGGTGCCACCATGCATCGTTAGAGCTGATGTTAGGAGCACCGTTGGTCTCAATGAAGGTAGAAAACATGTTGACCTTAGCGCGAGTAGAACTTGAGATGATGAAGTCTACGTTGGCGCGGATATTTGCCTTAGAGTACTTCAACTGAGAATCCCATTCCTTCTGTTCGGTACCTTTATAGAGACCGTATGCGTTGGTATAATCGAGCTGAGTGTAGTACTGTACGTTCTCAGTACCACCATACATTGATACAAATGCATGGTTCTCGCTGGCAGCATCACCGAAAGCCTCGTCTCGCCAGTTAATGTTTGGATAAACGAGTGGATCAGAGCCATCCTGGAATTTCTGGAGATCGCTTGCAGAAAAGGCAGCGGACTGTCCATCGTTCAGACGAGCAGTATTCAAAGCATTAGCATAGTCGTATGCGCCTACCATATCTGCCATCTTAGGATCGAACTGGAACTTGTGGCTATAGCCTGCCTTGAAGTGAGACTTGCCGTCGGTAGTACCATGCTTGGTCTTGACGAGAAGTACACCATTGATACCTTCGTGACCGTATAATGCTACAGCTGCAGCATCCTTGAGTACAGTAACGCTCTCAACCTCTTCTACAGAGAGACGGTCGATTGGACGTTCGAAGCCATCGACAAGAATGAGGATGTCGTTATAATCGCTGTACAGGTCGGTACGTCCAGCCTTTGTCTGTGCACCACGGATATTGAAAGAGGCTCCTCGGCCTTCTTCTCCCTTGAAACCAGTGTTCTGGAAAGCATTGAGACCCAAAATTTTGCCATAAAGAGCATCTGCAAGGCTTATGGCCGAGGTGCGCTGT
The DNA here is from genome assembly GCA_045598885.1 of Bacteroidales bacterium. Classification (GTDB taxonomy): domain Bacteria; phylum Bacteroidota; class Bacteroidia; order Bacteroidales; family UBA3663; genus Liminaster. The sequence goes on along the minus strand of JAZRVB010000106.1, from coordinate 44,143 downwards.
AACTCTTCTGCAGTAATGGTCGATGTCGCAGCCGTGGTAAGGAACTCAGATGTCTCCATGCCATAGCCAAGATCAACCTTCTGTGCCTGCTTATCATTGAGGCTTACCTGTGCGGTAGCCATCAATGGCATGGAGCAAACGCCCAGAAAACTTAACTTAATTATATTGTTGATATTCATAATATATACAAGGTATTAAATTTACCAACCTGGGTTCTGAGTAAGACCGTAACCCTTCTGGATCTCAAGTCGAGATACTGGGTCGAGATACCACTTGTTGGTCCAATAGCCTTCATTCCACCAAACGCGGCCACCGCCCTTAGTAATCAGAACTTTCTCATACTCAAACTTAGGCCATGGTGTTGAGCTATCCCACTGGGTGTCTGCGGCTTCATTGCGTGAGCCATCAGCGTTAAGAGGGTAGATGACGATCTCGTGAAGTGGCTTAGTGAAAAGATCCTGACGCATACGGCGTATCATGTCATAAGTACGGTCACCACACTCTGCACCGATCTCACAGTTACGCTCACGGAGAATCTCGTTGATCAGGTTCTCCTTGTTGTTCTTAAGATTCAGCTCAGGATTCATATCCTCAAGGTTTCCAAGACCAACACGACTGCGGACGTAGTTAACTTGTTTCAAAGCTAAAGTAGCATCCCCTTCTCCATTAATCTCAGCAAGAGCTTCAGCGTAGATCAGGTAGATCTCTGCCAGGCGGATATAAGAAACACCGATAGGCTGGTCATCCATCTTGTCATAGTCGAGGAACCACTTGAACTTACGGTAGCCAGAAGCAACATCATCCTGGTTGCCATTCATCTTTGAGTTATTCTTCAATGCACCGTTATACCAGGTGTCGATGTAGTTTTTACCACAATAGTCACCTACAGTACCAGAAGGGAATGACTCGCGTGGAACGGTCATGGTCTCATAAAGACGAGGGTCGCGATCGGCAAAGATGTCAATGCCCTTAGGGTTCTTGCCAGCACCATAGATATCACCATACTCAAGATCGAAGTTACGGCCCTTAGAAGTGCCAAAGCACTCCATCAGTTCGTTGGTAGGTACGGCACCACCCTGACGGATACCGTCAAGACAGAAGCCTTGCCAGCCCCAACCCCAGCCACCATCAGACATCAGGTAGCTCATGTGAACATCGAAAATCTTCTCATGTCGGTTCTCATTGTTGCGATAACGATATGCATTGCGGTAAGCCATGCGATAACCTGCCTCATCCTGAGACGTAGGCATGCAAAGCTGATAATAGTTGCCGTTATTTTGATTCTCTGTAAAGAAATCCTCACAACATTTGCGGCATTTCACCCAAAGCGAAGGATCCTTCTTGCCGAACCATACATGATGAATATCGGTATATTCGGTCTCCTTCCCAGCCTCATACTGCATATATGGCTGATCGTTATTGAAGAGAGGAGATGCAGCATGCATCCAGAGCTTACAACGGAGAGCGTAAGCAGAAGCACGGGTCAGACGACCTGACCACTGGCCTACATCCGAGTCGTCTATGTTCCAAGGGAAGTCTTTTCCAAAGTCGATTGCACATTGCAGGAGAGAATCAATAAATTCAACGGTCTGGAAAGCGGTAGAACGTCCACTATCAAAGCCTTCTCCTACAGCGTATGCCTTGCGAACGAGGCAGAGTCCGCCGAAGTTGCGGAATGCATCGAAGTAACGGCTTGCCATGATGGTGAAAGCCTCACCCTTAATACGTTTGCGCTCAGACTCTGACATTTCAGACTCAGGAAGCTTATCAATGTTATCAATGAGAAGCCAGCACTTACGGATGCAATCGTAAACAGAAATACGACCATCTCCATCCGGGTTGCCCGTCTTGTATGCAAATTTGCCTTGATAGTTGCCATTTGGGTTGTCCTGGCTATCCTCAGTGAAAAGGCCTGTGTAATAGGTCTGGTAAGGACCACCCCAAGTACAGTAGCAATAGTAAGAATCAGAAAGTGCGTCGATGGAAGTACCATTCATCATGTTGCCTTTCTTGTATGTGCTGTAAAGCTGTCCGTAAGCACTCCAGAGGAAGTCGCGCGTATACTCGGCCTTTGAGAAGACCGTGTCAATATTGACATCCACGCCAGGAGCCTTTTCAAGGAAGCTATCTCCGACATTGAACTCATCGACACATGCAGTAGCAATAGCAGAGCCGACGATGAATGCCGCAATATATCTTAATTGTTTCATATTTTCCTTATTTATTTAGAAGTTGACTTTCACACCGAAGTTGAATACACGGGTCATTGGGTAACGGATACCCAAGTCAAGACCAGAGCCTGGTGCCTCAGGGTCATTACCCTTGAAGTCTGCGAATGTGAGGACATTCTGGCCTGTTGCATAAAGGCGTACCGAGTTGAAGAGTGGGATCCACTTTGGCTTCATGAAGGTGTAGCCAATCTCAATGTTCTTCAGACGTGCATACTTAGCATCAACTACCCATGCGCGTGATTCGCGAGTATTGTGAGTAGAGTGTGTGAACGAAATACGAGGCAGAATAGCATCCTGGTTGTCCTCTGTCCAAGAGTTCTCTGCAACCCACTTGGTAAGTGCTGAAGAACCAGTAGAACCGAAGGCTGGCTTAAAGTATGAACCCAGACTCTGGCTGACATGATCAGCTGCAATCCAGAGCATAGAGAAGTCAAAGCCCTTATACTGCAAAGACAGGTTGAGTGAATAGTTCAACTCAGGGATACTAGTATAGCCTAATGGCTTTTGGTCGTAGCTGTCAATTACACCATCCCCGTTGATATCAACATAGACAGCATCACCATACTTGAGCTCGATGTTCTGCTCTGGCATTGGCACACCGTATGTCTCCTGATAGTGCTTCTCTGTATCTTTGTTATAATACTCGAAGAGGTCGTATGCGAAACGCTGATTTACAGGAAGGCCAGTATGTGCGAGATAATCATACATTGGCTTAACCTCAAGCATCTCGACAACCTCATTGCGTGCGTAAGTTACGCTTGGAGCAATGGTGTAGAGGAAGTTGCTGCCTATCTTGTCAGTCCAGCGGAGAGAAACCTCATAACCGTGGTTCTTTACCTTACCCTCGTTAACCATGCTTGCTGGCAAACTAGTTACCGCTGGGAGCAATGCAGAGTTTGAAACGAGAATGTCCTTACGATTCTCCCAGAAGAGATCGACGTTCACGTTTAAGCGGTCCTTCAGGAAGGTCACATCAAAACCTACGTTGATCTTCTGTGCAGTCTCCCAAGTTACATCAGGATTACCTGCAGACAACTCCTTAACACCCTGGAGCCAGTTCAAGGAACCGGTACCGAAGTTGGTTGTTCCGTTCAATGGATTTTCTGTGCCATTAGAAGGATTTGTATAGAAGCCCCATGCGCCAGGAAGGTACATGAATCGCTTGCCATTGGTGTTGTCGTTACCGACCATACCCCATGAACCGCGGAGCTTTACGTAGCTGATGTAATCCTTAACAGGCTCCCACCACTTCTCGTTCGATGGAATCCAACCTGCAGAGAATGAAGGGAAGGTACCGTAGCGTTTGCCAGGAGCAAAGTTCTCAGATCCGTTGTAGCCGATATTAAAGTCAAGCATGTATCGGCTAGCATAGTCGTATGTTACACGACCGACGAGGCCGATATAACCCTTAGGGATTGAAGAATAGAGTCCGTCAGAATCCCAAGGATAGTAAGTCTTTGACTGGTTGTAGAGGGCAAGGGCACCGATGTTGTGGTTGCCGAACTTACGGTTGTAGTTGAAGCTTGCCTCAGCATACCAGTTGCGGCTGCCCCATTTGCTTTCGCTGTAAGGGGTTGGCCAGGTGATGTTCTCCTTGCGCAGAACCTCATTGCCATTTGCGTCAAGAGTTGCTACATATTGAAGACCGGTACCGAAACCGTTCTCACGAGCCTTACGCTGGGTATATTCAGAGTTATAAGAAGCCTTTACCTTGAAGTCGAGACCCTTGGTGAGCCAGCCCATGTCGAGTTTGTACTGGATATCGAAGTTTACGGCATTGGTGCTCTCGAGGGTTGAACCTAACATATAGTACCTAGAGAGTGCATCGCCGTCATATACACCGACAATGGCCTCGTCAGCGATAATGTGGCGGCCCTCTGAGTCGATACCGCAACCAGAATATGGAATGCAGCTTAGATAACGGAAGAGCTGGCCCTCACCACCGCCCATGGTAGTACGGTTCTGTACACGACCGCCGAGGGTAATAGCAATCTGGCTGTACTTAGATACGTTGATATCAAGGTTAGCACGATAGTTGTAACGGTTGAAGCTGAAGGTCTCGTCCTTATTGTCAGAGAAGGTCTTGAACAATGAGTTCTGGTTGAAGAAACCTGCAGATACGAAGTAACGCATCTTCTCAGTACCACCATTTACGTTGACGTTGACCTGCTCCTGCCATGCTGCATCTTTCATGAGGTAATCGATCCAGTCCATGTTAGGGAAGGTCTGTGGCATATCTCCCGTGCGGAAGTGCTCCACTACGTCCTGTGAGAAACGGAGCTTCAAACTCTCATAAGGAGTATAGTCACTGATATAGGTAGAACCAGGCCACTGACTCATAGGGAGACCATCGGTGATGGTAGCATAGTTGTTCAGACGAGCGTGAGTATAAGAATCAACGAACTCAACGAACTTTGAAATCTCCTGAATGGCAGCAGAAGCGGTAACGCTTACGGTTGGCTTGCCTACCTCACCACGCTTGGTGGTAACGAGGATGACACCGTTTGCACCACGTACACCGAATACGGCGGTAGCAGAAGCATCCTTCAAGATAGAGATGTCGGCAACCTCATTAGGGTCGATCTGGTTGAATGATCGCTCTACACCGTCGACGAGGACGAGAGGCTCAGCACTGTTCAAAGAGCCTACACCACGGATACGGATGCTTGGGCTATCATCACCAGGCATACCAGATGGCTGCATAGTCTGTACACCAGGGAGTTTACCTTGCAGGGAGTTACCGAGGTTGGCAACAGGAGACTTCAAAAGTTCTCTTGAACCGACATTGGCAACAGCACCTGTCATGGTCACCTTCTTCTGTGTACCATAACCTACAACAACAACCTCTTCAAGGATTTCATCGTCGCTGTTTAAGGTTACATTCACTTTCTTACGTCCGTTGAGTTTGACCTCTTGGGTCTCCATACCGACGTAAGAGAAAATCAACGTGGCATTGGCATTTGCGACTTTGATTGAGTAGTTACCATCGATGTCTGTAGTGGTACCATTGGTCTGGTTACCTTTCTCACGGATGGTAGCTCCGATGACGGGTTCACCGGAAGTCTCAGTCACAACACCTGTCACGGTCACCTGAGCAAATACAGAGGCGGACAGCATCATAAAGATAGTCAGCAACATTGCTCGCATGTCAAATGATTTTGTCATGGCGTTTGTGTGTTTGATAATTTAATATTATTAATGGTGTTTTTATTTTACTTAGTCATCACAGCATCCACCCAACCGGCAAGCGCTACGAGATAAGCGTTCCAGTTGATGGCAATCTCGTTGCTGGCGTAGCTGTTCTGGTGGTCGAGGTAGCACTCGTCAGGATAATCCGATGGGTACTCGGCCTGAACGGTTGCCGCATCCTGCTTGCCAGGATTTGGGCCACCGGCAAAGAAGCCAGGAAGAGGATCCTCGATGCCGTCAGCAGAAGAGAGGCGCTGGTGAGGATGCATGACTGGCTTGGTGCCGAAACCGGTAACGAAGCAATAGCCGGTAGCATTGCGGCCCAGCATATAGTCGACGTTCTGGAGCGCACCCTGGAGATACTTCTCGTCGCCAGTCAGCTTATAAGCATACATCAGGCAAAGACCCATACCTGCACAGCCTTCTGGCATACTTGCCCAATGGAAATCCTCAGGAACATTACCGAACGGACTCTGGAAACATGAGGTTGCAGCAGATGCAAGCTGCTTGTCGGCATAGGCGATAAGACTTGGTGTCAGGAGTTCCATCATCTCTGCATTCTCGGCATTGATCCACTCGAAAGTAGCCAGACCACCAAGGTTGCCCCATACAGGCAATACGAACTCCTTAGGAGCGTATGCCTTTGCGTCCTTGAGATAAACCTCCTTGCCGGTAGTCAGGTACAACTCGGTTGCAGCCCAGAAGAACTCGTCTGAAGGGTCCTCATCATCGTATGCACCGGTGAAGACCTTTGGCTCATACTTTTCGTTCAGCTCATTCTGACGATACATGATGGTAGGATTCTTGAAGGCCCACTGATAAGCCTTCTCTGCTGCCTCGATCGCTCTTGGCGTCCAATCCGCATAGTCTGGCATATCCATATAGATACGAGCCGACTGTGCCAGAGTGGCAGCAAAGTCAAGGGTGGCACAGGTAGTCTTCTGTACGACGTAACGTGGTTGCTTAGCCTCGACAGGCATGATGAAAGCCTCGAAGCTTGGCGTGGTCAGCTTGTGATACACGCCTCCGTCATCAGGATCCTGCATGGTGATCATCCACTTGAGGTTATACATGATCTCGTCGAGGAAGTCAGCGGTCATGTTCTGGCTCTCCGGGATGTTGAGGTTCCATGCATTGAAATACTCTGGCGCCTGAGCATAGACGTCAAGCATTGCACCGATGGTGAAGCCAGAGTTGACGATATACTTATTGAAGTCACCTGCGTCATACCAGCCGTATGGCGAAGAGATGACGGTGTCAGTAGGGCGCTTCTTCGTAGCCGCGCTCGCGTGTATATATACTAATGTGTCAGGATGCGCTGCCGGACGAGCATAAACGCCTGCATACTGCTCCTCGATGGCCATACCAGTACGCTGCAAGTAAAATGCCTTCATACCAGCTTTAGCCACGTCCTTGACAGCGTGATCTGCGATGATCACCTGCTGAGTGTAAGGACCTGCGTGGAGGGTATAAGTACCTGGTGTCGTCACCGAGCTGAAGTCCACGATGGTGCGGGTTTTGCCAGACCATGGGCTCACGCCCTGACGGGTAGCAGTCCCTTCCCATACGGTTTTTCCGTTGGCATCGGTCAGCGTATATTTCTCAGCAACGCCTTCCTGCTCGATGACAGCCACCTTCTCGGCCTGCGGATAATAGCCTACCTGATTGACCTGGATAGGCTGGCCTTCAGGAGCTTTTTTCTCTTCACAGGAAGTAAGTGTTGCCATGGCAGCCAGGATAAGGCTTGCAAACAATAAACTTTTTTTCATTGATATTATGTGTATTGATTGGGTATTATAGACATGAGCATAAGAACAAAAGCCACAAGGGGGAGAGGCTTTTGCTCTTATGTACGATGCAAACCTATTACATGATAACTTCTACAACATGCTTGCCAGGAGCAGCCTTCACGATGTTGCCCTCTACAGGCTGGCCATCTACGGTCATGCTCTTGACACCCTTCTGTGCACCGCTGAGATTCTTGACGGTGATGTCGTACTCAACGCCACGGAGCACACGCTTCACGCTATACTCCTTGATGTCGGCTGGCAGACAAGGATCGACCATGATGCCATCGTAAGTTGGCTTGATACCGAGGAGATACTGGCTGACGGTGAGCCACATCCAAGCAGCTGTACCGGTGAGCCAAGAGTTCTTACCCTCACCTGGCTTAGCAGCGTCCTTACCTGCTACCATCTGGCAGTTTACGTAAGGCTCAACCTTGTGGAGTTTCTGGTCCTTGAGCCACATTGGAGAGATCTTGCGGAAGAGCTCCCAAGCATCCTCGCCACGGCCAGCAACGGTCTCGCCGATGATGACCCATGGGTTGTTGTGGCAGAAGATACCTGCGTTCTCCTTGTAACCTGCAGGATAAGAAGAAATCTCACCCATCTCCACATGGTAAGTGGTGTATGCAGGGTTGTTGAGCACCATGCCATGCTCGCAGTCGAGATACTTCTTGCAAGAGTCGATGGCCTTGTCTACCATACCTTCCTCCAAACCGATACCTGCCATGGTGCAGAAGCCCTGAGACTCGATGAAGATCTTGCCTTCCTCGCACTCGTTCGAACCGATCTTGTTGCCATAGAAGTCGTAAGCGCGGAGATACCACTCGCCGTCCCAACCATGCTTCTTAACAGCCTCGACCATTGAGTCGATGCACTTCTGAGCACGCGCTGCCTCTTCTTCCTTGCCGATCTGCTTACAGAGCTCGACGTAATCCTTACCGGTTACGACGAAGAGACCTGCGATCATGAGTGACTCAGCCTTTGAGCCGACCGAGTTGTTCTCAGTGGTCTGGAAGCTCTCGTTTGGATCCCAAGAGAAGCAATTGAGGTTCAAGCAGTCATTCCAGTCAGCGCGGCCGATGAGTGGCAGCATGTGAGGACCGAGGTTCTCAACGACGTGGTTGAATGAAATTCGGAGGTGCTCGAAGAGTGAAACCTCTGAGCCGACCTTATTATCAAATGGAACTGGCTCGTCAAGGATCGAGAAGTCGCCAGTCTCCTTGATATAAGCCACAGTACCGAAGATGAGCCAGCATGGATCATCGTTGAAACCGCCACCGATGTCGTTGTTGCCATGCTTGGTGAGTGGCTGGTACTGGTGGTAGCAACCGCCGTCAGGGAACTGAGTAGAAGCAATATCGATGATACGCTCACGAGCACGTGAAGGTACCTGATGTACGAAACCTACGAGGTCCTGGTTAGAGTCACGGAAGCCCATGCCACGACCTACACCGCTCTCGAAGAACGAAGCCGAACGAGAGAAGTTGAAGGTAATCATACACTGATACTGGCTCCAGATGTTGACCATACGGTTAAGTTTCTCGTCGCTTGACTTGACCACATACTTGTCGAGCAATGCATCCCACATCAGTGCGAGCTCACGGAAAGCAGCATCGACGGCCTCAACAGTAGCGAACTTCTCGATACATGCCTTAGCCTTGGTCTTGTTGACGAAAGTGACGTCGCTGTCCTGAGAGGTTACGAGCTCACCCGACTGCTTGCGAGCGAGATCCTCTTTGCAGAACTTCTCCTCCTGCTTGTTCTCTACATAGCCGAGGATGAAGATATAATCCTTGCTCTCACCTGGTGCGAGGGTAACCTCTACATAGTGCGAAGCGATAGGTGACCAGCCATGAGCCAGTGAGTTAGATGGCTTGCCTGCCATGACACACTGTGGATCTGCAAACTCATTGTAGAGGCCGATGAACGACTCGCGGTCGGTATCATAGCCATCAGCGGCAGCGTTAGCCAGAGCGTAGTATGCATAGTGGTCGCGGCGCTCCTTATATTCGGTCTTATGATAGATGACAGTCTTGTTGTCTGCCTTGTCGATCTCCACCTCACCGGTCGACCAGTTACGCTGGAAGTTCTCCATGTCGGTAGCAGCGTTCCAGAGACACCACTCAGCGAAAGAGAAGAGCTTGATGGTCTTGGTTTCAGCGGTCTCGTTGGTCAATGTGACCTTCTGCACCTCGGCCCAAGTCTTGAGAGGGACGAAGTAAAGGACGCTGGCCTGGATACCATTCTTCTTGCCGGTGATGCGGGTGTAGTTCATACCATGACGGCACTCATAGAAGTCGAGCGGAGTCTTGCAAGGCTTCCAACCTGGATTCCAGACGGTACCATTGTCGTTGATATAAAAATAACGGCCACCGTTGTCCATTGGCACACCATTGTAGCGATAACGGGTGATGCGACGGAACTTGGCGTCCTTGTAGAAGTTGTAACCACCAGCGGTGTTACTGATCAAACCAAAGAAATCCTCATTGCCAAGGTAGTTGATCCAAGGGAATGGGGTTGCAGGATTGGTGATGACAAACTCGCGGCTCGCATCATCAAAATGACCAAAAATCTGAGATTCCATTATTGTGATTTTTTAGTTGTGATATTCTAAGATAGGTTATTGTAAGCGTGCGCAAAGATAATTAAAAAATCACAATAATGGAAGAAAAATAATAATTATTGTACTCGAATGTTAATATTATACAAAGAAATGCTAAAATAATACTCCTTTCTATTGGAATTTTTCAGCGCTTACCTCGTTGAGAAGCATTATTACGTCCTTTTCGCCAAAACCGGCTGGCTGTGTTGAGAGGTCTGGAATGTTATATGAACGCAAGTTCCAGTCGTCCATTTCTGGGTCTGCCTGAGGCATGGCCAAGGGCTTTCCGAAGCTTCCCTTATTGTACTCTTTACCAATATGCATGAAATGCACGCGTCCGTACTGTCCGTCGGCCCTCTTTGAGGCAAAAGCAAGCCATCGGCTGTTGTGGCTCCAGGTGTGGTAAGTGCCGTTCTGCTCAGAGTCGAGAACCTCAGTTCCCACAGGTTTTTCCAGATCAATCAGGCAGAGCGTCGACTCCTTGTGCCAGATCGGGAAAGTGCCATAACCAGAGCGTGTGAAGCAGAGATACCTGCCATCGGCCGAGCACTTAGGGAAATTGACGGAACCTCCCTTCAGACGAGCATTATAAAGAGTGTCTACTTCCGTGCCGAAAGTGCCGGTTGACGGGTCGAAATCTATGCGGCAAAGCGAGTAGTGCAAGTCCTTGATATGGTCCTGCAAGTCGTACGCCGAAGGGATCGTGTCACCACATGGATTAGGTGCCGAGCAATAGTAGAGCGAGCGACCATCTGCCGAGAAGCATGGGAAGGTCTCGAAGGTCTGTGGCGTGTTGTTGGCGACCTCGGGGAAGAGCATCCGGTTGTGGTCAAAGTCTGCCACGCAAATATCTGACATTGTGTCATATACCTCCAGTCGATGACTCTCGACTGTATGGAAGGCCGGGATGATGACATTGCCCGAAAATGCCGCATATTGACCCGTCGGATGCCAGTCACCATACACGGCTCCACTCTTCATTTCTGGCGTGCGGAGCGTGACTTTTCGCAGCTTTCCGTCGCGGCTGAGTATTGTGCCACCCTGCTCGCCACGCAAGTGGAAAAAGCTATATTGACCCTGGTTGCCGCCATGCGTATGACAGTTCATGCAACGGTTGCCGAGATCTGTACCGTGTGCCAGCAGTCGTGTGTCGAAATTCTCCACACAGCGCTCCTCTATGTCGACTTTATCCCACACCTCATAGCCAGGTTCGATGAGACGGTAAGTGATATAAGCGTCAATACTGTCTGCTGAGAAATACCAGTTGAATGTCGGGTATTCCCACCACTTCCCATCCTTCTCTGCCAGGATTGTCACCTGAGCGCTGTCATCGATGCACTGGCTGACGAGCTGTCGCCAGTCCTCCGCGTCGATGATCATCTTTCGTCCTCTCTTGCTTTGCTCAAAGAGCGTGCTTCCACCTTTCTCTACACGCAGGCTGATGGCCGAGAAATCGCCACGCAGCAGAAAGTTGAGCGGAGCGATGTTGCAGGGAATGGTGACTTCCTGATAGTCGGGATACATCGTCAGCTGCTCCTGCGCCTTCTGGACGTCATGAGGCGTGGGAGAACACGCTGCAAGGAGCAGCAACAGACAGGAAAGAAGTATATTTTTCATCTTTATTTTTTAGCAACGCCACCGAAGTGCATATAATACCAGAAAGTCTGTCCGAACCTGGCTTTCAGCATTTTCGGATCACCTTTCGACTGCTCATAGAGCGAGTTATATGCCTGGAAATCATTGTATGTAGAAGCATTGATATTATCATGCCATTTTTCCACCATTTCAGGACGTGATGCCATTATGACAAGCATCGCTTCCTCAAAAGTGCGGTCATTGGTGCCGAGACCATAATGCTCGACATCCTCCGCAAAGGAGATCATATCTTTATAAAGGAGATCCAGACAGAGCAGGTACTGAAGGGCTCGCAGATTGGTCTTATGACTATCCAGCAGATTGCGCAAAGAGCGCTGCATCTGTGTGGAGAGTCGCAACGTGTCGACCGATGACTGCATTTCTGTCTGATAGCTGGCGGTCACTGGCTGTCTCATGTGAGCCTCTGCCCATGCTCGGTGAGGAATCGTCTGTTGGAGCAGTCGCAGATACTTCATGGCTGCCGGTTGGTCGCCCTTGGCAAGGTTGATCTCTGCCAATCGGCGCAGATTGCGCGTACCGGTGTGGCGAGGCGAGAAGATCATGCCGAGCAACGTGGCATGTTCGGCCATCGTCAGATCTCCCACGGCCCACCAGGCTTCTCCAGCAGCAGAGAAAAGGAAGAAGTTGCCATGCTCATTGACCGGCAAGAACAGGCCATCGGCTCCGTTCTGATAGCGCTCGAACATCCTGTCTGCTAAAGCCGAACGCATCGCCTTCGAGAGATTATGATAGTAGATATCAATATTATAAGGTAGATTGTCCTGACATAGTTTCTCCACCTTGCCCCAATGTCCATACGACGCTTCGACGTCAAGTGCCATCTGGTGCTCCATCAACATGTCAGGCTTGCCATAGAGCTTAGTGTTCGGCATATTGCCAAGGCCGAAGAGGTGACTGCCCAAGGATATACAGCCAACGATCAGACCTAATTTCCATTCTTTCGATTGGGGAATCAGCGCCAATCTGAGCAGTAGCAGCCAACCGAATATTTGTATCGTCGATGCCAGCGGATATTCTGGCAGACACTCTCTGCTACCCTCCCACAGAAAGCAGATAATCGCCACGACATAAGCAAGATAAAGATTCCATCGTTTATTAGAGAAACTTCTGACAATCTGAAAAGCCAGCACCCCGATCAGCGTCAGCAGAATAGCCACGATGGCCGGTCCTGCCACCAGATAATAGAAGAACTGCTGCAGGAAATCTCCGATCAGCCGAGATAGGAATCCGCTCTGTGTAACTGGGTATTGCTGAGAGATATAATCTGCGCTATTGAGGAAGAGCATCGTCTGCTCACGATGCTGTAGATGATAGGGATAGAAGCACTGGAAAAAGACAAACGCAGCGACGGCTCCAAGAAGAGTCATCAGCCATCCGATGCGTGTCGATAGTAAGCGTTTCTGTTGCATTCTGTGTTGTTTAGTGCTGCGAAGATACTGCTTTTCCACCTAAAAGCCAAAAAAATGAAACATTTTTTGTTTTTGTTGTGGTTTTTCAGTATCTTTGCCTCCAATTTTTAAGAACACTTACAAACTAATGAAGCGTATACTTTCCCTGCAGGCTCTGCTTTCGCTGGTGTTTGCCATTGGCGTTACTTGCTTTTTTGCCCTGCTATACCCACACCATCTTCACTTCCAGGAGCAGTTCCAGCTCTTTCAGTTTGACTGGAATTATGCTTGTGAGGTAATGTCCGCACCTGGTGGAGTGGCAGAATGGCTGGGTCGTTTCTCCGTGCAGTTTTTCCTCTTTGCCTGGGCAGGAGCTCCTATCGTAGCGCTCATTCTCACGGCCATCCAGCGACTTGCAGCAGCATTGATCAAGGAAAAAAGCCTCTATGCACTGAGTTTCATTCCTGCGGTGCTTCTCATGGTCTTTATCTTCGATGAGAATGCCAAGTTCGGTGCTGTCTGTGCCGTGTTGCTCTCGTTGCTGGCCGCGTGGGGTCTTGCCAAGGTGCGTCCGCTGTGGCTACAGATCGCTTTATTCCTTATTCTTTTGATTCCAGTTTACTGGGCAGTCGGTCCAGCTTCTATCATTTTTGTGATCCTCTCGCTCTTCAAGTCGCTCCCTGCGCTGCATCAGCAGAAAGGCATGATGTGGAGCGGTTCGCTGCTCGTCGTCACCCTGCTGCTTGTCGGCGCGATTCCTTCAGCGGCTCATCATCTGGTCAATTATCAGCTGATTCGCTTTTATTATGGCCTCCATTATCATAATGAATGGAAGGAAGCGCCTGTCTTGTTCTGGTCGGCCGCGTGGCTGCTGTCGCTTCTGCCTGCTCTATCATGTATCTTACGCAAGCCATTGGCCAAGAAGGCTTCCGTCATCACTTCCTTGTCGGCTTACATCCTGACCATCACCCTGTCGTGCTGGTTGTTCCAGAGCAATTACAATGCACACAACGAGGAGATTATGAAGTACGATTTCATGGCACGTCATCAGCAGTGGAACCGTATTCTACTCACTGCCAAAGAGAAGACTCCGAACAATCCGCTTTCTGTCACGGCTCTTAATCTGGCATTAGGTATGCACGGTCAGTTGTCTGAGCACATGTTCGAATATCGTCAGAACGGTCTTGCAGGCCTGTTGCCGAGCTTCGTACGCGATCCGGTCAGCCCTCTCACCACGGCTGAGGCCTATTATCAATTAGGTATGATCAATACCGCTCAGTGCTATGTCTTCGAGGCGCAGGAGGCCATCCCGAGCTTCCAGAAGAGCGCTCGCTGCTACAAGCGTCTGGCGCAGACCAACCTGATCAGAGGTAGTTACGAGGTGGCTCGCAAATACCTCCTGACGCTACAGAAGACTCTGTTCTACAGCTCTTGGGCCAATGAGACCCTCGCCTTGCTTGGCGATGAGGAGGCAATCAACAACCATCCAGAGTATGGCAGATTGCGCAATAGCATCGTCGATCAGGACTATTTCTTCAGCGAGTACGAGATCCCGCAGATGCTGGGCAACCTGCTAATGGCCAACCGTCAGAACCGTCTGGCCTTTGAGTACCTCCAGGCTTCGTATCTGCTTACGGGCAATTTGGAGTATTTCACAGAATGTCTGGATTTCGGTGAGGAACTGGGCATCACCATCCTGCCAAAGCACTTTCAGGAGGCATGTATCCTCTGGTGGAGCCATGATCATGGTCCAAATGAGCCGGCTCCGTCTTTCATCACGCCAGCATACGTGCAGGGCTTGAACCAATACTACTCGATGGCTCAGAAGCCTGGCATCACCGACGCGGCTCTTGCCCGCCAGTTCGGTCGCACCTACTGGCATTATTTCTTCTCAAATATCCGAAAAGTCAAATGATACAGCGTACTTTCTATTTAATACTCAGTGCTTTCCTCTTGCTCTCCGCAGCATGCTCGGAGACCGTCAGCAACGCTCGTCAGGAGCAGGAGAAACCAGATATCTTCCCTGACTATGTCGATGTCACCGTCCCTTCGGCCATCGCTCCGCTCAACTTCTGCATGTCCGATGAGTCTGCTCTGCTCGTCGATGCAGTCATCACCGACAGCAAGGGACGCCAGATCCACGGTCAGGGCAAGGAGACGACCGACTTTGATCTGGATGACTGGCATCAGCTGCTCGCCGACAATGCAGGTGGCACGCTGACCGTCACCGTGTCTGCCAAGCAGACCGACGGCTGGCACACCTATCAGCCATTCAGCATCTTTGTCAGCACCGACCAGATAGATTATGGCGTGGCATACCGTAAGCTGGAGCCTGGTTATGAGGTCTATAGCAAGATGGGCATCTATGAGCGCAACCTCTCGACCTTTGAGGAGACACCGCTGCTCGAAAATACACAGTTCAGTGGTTGCGTCAACTGTCATAGCTTCAATCGTGGCAATCCGACCGACATGAGTCTCCACATCCGTGGCGATCATGGTGCTACCCTCCTGCGCCTCGGTGGCCACATGGAGGCTTACAACACAGCTACACAGGAGACGCTCGGCTCGTGTGTCTATCCTTACTGGCATCCAGAGGGCCGCTACATTGCCTATAGCACCAACAACACGCGTCAAGTCTTCCACATCCGCGACAAGAACCGTATCGAGGTCTTCGACAGCGCGTCGGACGTCCTGGTTTACGACACCAAGACCAATGAGCTGATTACCACACCGATCCTGGCCAAGGACTCAGCTATGGAGACCTTCCCTGCCTTCTCGGCCGACGGTCGTACACTCTATTTCTGCCAGTCTACCTACCTGCCTGAAGGTAGCGTCGAGTATCAGAATCTGCACTACAATCTCTGCAAGATCGACTTCCATCCAGAGGACGGCACGTTCGGTGATAAGATTGATACCCTGCTCAATGCCGAGTCGCTCGGTCGCACCGCCACCATGCCACGTCCGTCGTACGATGGTCGTTATCTGATGTTTACGATGGCCGACTATGGCCAATTCCCGATCTGGCACCATGAGGCCGACCTCTATATGGTGCCGACCGAAGACCTCTCCGCTCCGATCGACAGCGTAGAGCAATATAAGATGAAGGTGGTCAATACCGACGACACCGAGAGCTTCCACAACTGGAGCACCAACAGCCGTTGGCTCGTCTTCTCCAGCCGTCGCATCGACGGCCTCTTCACCCGTCTCTACTTCTCGCATATCGATGAGAATGGCGTGGAAACCAAGCCATTCCTCATGCCACAGAAGAACCCTCGTCGCTACTACAACGATCTCTTTATGAGCTATAATGTCCCTGATTTTATCACCGCTCCTGTCAACTTTGACAACCTGCGCGCCGAGGAGATCATTGCGGCTCCTGAGCGTAAGCAGATGGGAGTGAGGAAGGTGAAAAGTAAAAAGTGAAGAGTGAAGAAAATGTATAAAATATAATATGAGAAGCTTACATATCATGTCCACAGCACTGCTGGCAGCATCCTCACTCGCTGCTGTTTGCAGTTGCACCTCAAAAGAAAACAATCAAGCCACAGAAATAACTCCAGGCAACTTCGTCATCGAAGGCACCCTCCCTGCCAACCGCTACGACAGCGCCTGCCTCTATCTCGTCCCGATGCGCGGACCTCATCCCCGTCCGGTCGACTCCGTGTTCGTCAAGGCCGATGGCAAGTTCCGCTTCGAAGGCAACGTTGAGCAGATGGCTGTGCTCCGTCTCAGCATGCGTCAGCGCTACGGCACCCAGGATCTGCTCGTCTGCACCGAGCCAGGCCTCACCCGTGTGGTGCTCGACAGTGTCAGCTCCTGCATCGAGGGAACGCCTCAGAATCAGCTCCTTCAGCAGTGGAAAGACCGCATGCAGCAATACAGCACAGACAATGTCAAGCTGGCTCAGCTCCGCAAAGCCGGCGCTCCTGACGAGGTCATCACTCACTACTCCGACTCTATCCGTGAAGCCATGGGCAATGATCTCTACACCCTGCTCATGACCCAGGGCCGCAATACCGCCACCATCTTCATCAATACGATGCGCAATGGCAAGATCGACAGCCTCCGCGTGGCTGAGCTGAACGAATTGCTCAAAGATTCTACAGATTGGAGCCTCCCTCAGCCAGGATTCCGCAAATAAATATCTGGGTGTCATATATCGCGCGCGATATATGACACCCAGAATCGTTTTTGTATTATTCGTGACCATGGAGAATCTTGTCTATCCTACTATTTCCCATAGTTCTCAAGAATATACGATTTGATTTCCTCGACAAAATGAATATGTTTCTGAGACATCTCCACTGGCAAAAAATGCATCATCACCGCTTGACAAAGAGACAAGATATTTACCTTCGGCAGACTCTACCTGAAAAGATACTTTCATAACTTATCCTTGAATAGTGAACATCGGCTCAATCCCTCTCATTTCTTCTCGGCGCTTTTGCTTATGCTCCTGCATCTTGTTAATCAGGTTAAGAAGTTTTTTTGAAGGATTCTTAATCACAATAGTTTCAGTTGTATAAGTTCCCATAGTTAATATATTAAATTACTCGGACTTTCACGCGGCAAAGATGGTACTTTTTTTTAATATCTCCAAATAAATCTGATTTTTTTTCTCTCTATTGAGTGTAAAATTAGCGATGATTATGATTGCTGCTGAGAAAAATCCCCCAATATTTACGAATTGAAAAAAATCCTTCACTCCTTCACTCGAACCTCTATCTTGCTGATTCTAAGAAAGAAATAGAAGTGAAGGATGGAGAAGGATATATTGTACAATGCTACTTATCTGTATAAATCCAATATGATTGTTATGAATTTAGCCATTTCTGAATCTTAACAGCATCTGGATTGCCATATTTCGCAGCTTCATTCATATACTCATCTGCTTTTTTGACATCGATTTCTACACCTCGGCCATATCTATAACATGCAGAGAGTTTATGGAGAATATCGCCTCGCACATCATTTTGCATATATACATCATTTAGCGCTTGAGTAAAGTTTTGTATTACATTTTCCCAGTCTTTTTCTTCATAAGCCTTGTTCCCGAGGAAATATAGAGCATGAGAGTCTCCTTGATTTCCTGCTTTTCGTATCCAAGAAAGACCTTGTTCTTCATTCTTCTCAGTTCCTAACCCATTGATTTGCATAAAACCTACTCGATACTGACAAAAAGAAATGTTTTGTTCTGCCGCTTTCAGACAGAGTTCATAAGCCTTTTTCATATTCTTTTCAGGGCCATGTCCGTTATAATAACAATCTGCGAGATTATGATATGCTAATGCTTGTCCTTGCTCCGCTGCAGTTTTCAGCAAATGTTCTGCTTTTTCCCATTGCATGTCTCCTCCAAATGCCCCTAAATATATAATTCCCAAATTTAGTTGTGCTGCAGAGTGGCCTCTATTGGCGGCTTTCAAATAATATTGTTCTGCCAAAGAAATGTTTGCGTCTATCCCTCGACCAAAGTTGTAAAACTCACCGACTTTATAAATTGAGACTAAATCATTGAATTCAGCACCCTTTTTGAAATAGCTGAATGCTAAAAGAAAATCATTAGAACCATTCATGCCTATTTCAAGAGCAGAACCGATAAGAAGACAGGCTCCACCCTTACCATTTTCTATTGCTTTATCAAACCATGATTTTGCAAATTCTTTGTTTGCCTCAACTCCAATTCCAAAATAATAGCATTTGCCAAGTTCATACATTGCAGGCCAGTACCCTTTTTCTGCTGACTTTTTGAATAAAGAAAATGCGTGTTCAAAATCAGAAGTACCACCCAAGCCCTTAGAGCAATAAAACCCAAGGTAATACTCTCCTCCAATATGACCTTGATCTGCAGCTTTTTGAAACCAATTCCGGGCCTCAACATAATCTTGCTTAACACCAACACCCCGATCATAGCATAATCCTAAATTATATTGAGCCTGCACATCTCCCAAGGCTGCAGATCGTACCATGGCACTGGAAAATCGTGGGCTGGAATTTTGTGCAAAAATATTAGTTACCCACATTGCTAATAGAATAAAAAGAATCGAGCGCATAACTTTGTAATTTTTATAGTTTTTTATTGTTGTGCCATATTATTTGTCAGTATTAGCCCTTCCATTTGGTTTTGATTCAACCATTCCTGAATCTTTACAGCATCAGGATCACCATATTTTGCAGCTTCATTCATATACTCATCTGCTTTCTTGACATCAATTTCTACTCCTCGGCCATATCTATAACATGCAGATAATTTTTTTAGGATGTCTCCATGAATGACATCGTCCGTTTTAAATTTTGAATTCGATAATAACTTTAGGAAATGATCTATGACAATTGACCAATTTTTATTATTGTATGCATGATTCCCCAAATAATATAGAGCTGGACCCCAATCTGAGTCCGACGCTTTCTCCATCCAGACAAGACCTTCAAATTCATTTCTTTCAGTACCTATACCTTCTATTTGCATCTTTCCGACTTTATATTGATTTCTTGGATGATTCAATGCAGCACCTTTTTTGTAGTATTCAAATGCTAGTTTTAAGTCTTTGGTGCCAGTCCATCCAGTTTCTAATATCTCTCCTATAAAAGCACAGGCATTTCCTGCTCCAGAATTAACAGCTTTCTCTATCCACATATTTGCAAGTTCTTTATCTGTTTCAATACCAGTACCAAAATATAAGCATACTCCAACAACGCACATAGCAGCCCAACTTCCTTTTTCTGCATTTTTTGAGTAAAGCGAAAACGCTAAATCCGGTTCTTTTGATCCACCGATACCTCGCATGTAATAATTCCCAAGAGTAATCTCAGCCCAAGAATCAGTGCATCCTTGCTCAATAGACTTTTGTAGCCAGCCCCTGATTTCTGGATAATATTGGTCTAGTTCTTTTTTCTGGTCATAAATAGCGCATAAATAGCGAGTAGATGGAACAAATCCCAGGTCTGCAGCTTTTCTTAGATATTGAATGGCAATTAATGTATCTGTTTCTACACCTTCACCGTTCATATAGTGAACACCCATATTATGAGAGGCTGTATCACTACCTTTTGCTGAGGCTTTTATATAATAAGAATTGGCTTTTGTAATGTCTTTCTGCACTTCTTTTCCAAAATTATAGCAATCACCAAGCATAGTAAGTGCTTCCCGAGATATATCATGATTAGTATCTGCGACCTTTGTTAGAATAGCAAGGCCCTCGTAAACATCTTGCTTGCCGCCAATACCTTTTAACATACAACAACCAAGATTGTATTGTCCAACAGGGTTCCCTTGTTCGGCAGATTTCTTAAACCATTTTCGCGCTTCTACTTTGTTTGCAGGAACTCCATATCCATTTAAATAGCAGCGAGCAAGATCATTCTGTGATTGTGCATCTCCAGCTTTCGCATGTGAAAGCAACTCTTTAGAAAAGGAAATTTCATTCTGTTGTGCAAACACAGAAAAAGCTAATAACGACAATACAATAAATAGGACGTTCTTCATATTTTTATTTGATTAATTGTCATAATATCCAAAGGATTTCAGTGTCTCGATAATCACCTCAGCACGTTTCTTGTCAACTCCTAGGCCTTTTTCTGCATATGTGGCAGCAAGATGATGTGTCGTTGATGATTTCAGATAATGTTCCGCTAAAGGAAGATATGCTGGACGAAAACCTTGTTTTGCCATTTTTTCAATCGTTTTCCAGTCTTTCTTTCGTAAGGCTATTTCGAATAAATCTTTATCTGTAGGTTCTGTTCTTTCTATTTTTGTAGGAGCTTGAGCACTCGTTTCCTGAGAAACTGAAGGTCTGTTATCCTCATGTGAAATTATAGAAGTTGGCTGGGACTCAGTATTAGATGACGGAACTACAGAAGTGATGGGTTCTATCTCAATACTTTCAGTGGAATCCAAGTTAGTCGAGGTTGAATCCGACGTTATAAGTTCTGAAGGATCACACACAAAAGGAGCTGGTGATGGTACTGGTTTCAAAACTTTTGTCCATAATTCCCATCCTGCTACTGCAACAGCTAGTGCCGAAGCCGCAATCACAACATATTTTTTTAAATTTGGACGTGGTACGATTGGTCGTGTTTGCGTACCAGACATAGACGAAAAGTTTCCTCCTAATTCATCTACAAAATCTATGACAGACTTAGTTCTCTCTGAAAGGTTTTTCTGCATGGCATGGATAATAGCTTCTGTTGTGCCGGAGCTTATTAGACATGCTTGAAGAGATGTTTTTATCTGTGTGAGGTTTATGGTCGTCGCTTTCTCTGGCAATTGTCCAGTTAGCATATAATACGTCGTAGCAGCCAGGGAATATACATCAGATTGTGGACAAAAATGCTCTGGTATTGCATATAACTCAACAGGAGAAAAGCCATCTGACACTCCAAAAGACTGCTTATTATGCTTGAGGTTTCCTGATTCGGTATAGTGACAACTAAGTCCAAAATCTATCAAAATAGGTTCTTCAGAAGATGTAAGAATAATATTGTCTGGCTTGACATCATGATGAACGACTTTTGCCTTATGAAGCACATCAAGTGCTAAACTTAGTTGAACGATAATCCTTTTAGCTGAAGCCTCATCAAAGATAGTTCGCTTGTCAAGGGAGACTCCATCCAAAAACTCCATGACATAGTAAATGGTATTGTTCCCCTCAAATACCTCATTGACGGAAACAATACCTTTGACATTATTAAAACTTTTCAGATGTTTTGCCTCTTCCTCAAAATCTTTCTTGTATTCCTTGACAGTAGAATTGTCTATAGCAAATAACACATTGCCAGAAGTATCACGACTACAGCAAGAACTCAGATAGAATTCCTTGATGGCATACTTTATTTCATGACTTATATTTCCATCAACAATCATCGCCTTGGCAAGATAGGTTATGCCAAAACCTCCCTTGCCAAGATGCGATATTATTTTGTATTCATGATTTCCATGCAATATGGAACCGATTGGCAGTCTTTGAATATTTGCCATAGATATAGTTTATTAAAGAAGAGAGAGAAGGTTATGACGAACATCTTTCTTGACATTCTTTAGAATATCCTTGGCCTTGGAACTATCTTTACTGAGTCCTCCCAAGCCCTCTATATAGCAGTAAGACAAATTGGATGCGCTTTTTTCTGACAATTGGCCAGTTTCATTTGCATGCAGATAATACTTGACTGCCTGAAATACATCCTTCTGCACGTAGTTGCCCTCATAATACATGTCTCCCAGCAGACACATTGCCCAAGAGCAACCTTTCTCTGCCGATTTCTTATAGAGCGTAATAGCCTTGTCTTCATCTTTTTCTATTCCAATGCCATTCTCATAGAATGTGGCAAGATAATAGTCGGCATACGCCGAGAGTCCTTTTTGTTTTTCAAGCAATTTGAAGGCTTTCTTGACATTGGACTTCGGATTATTCATAATACCAAGTAGGACGGCTCCCATTACCGCACCTTCTACATGCTTTGCCTTTTCGACATTCTTGAACGTTTTTGCTGCTGCCACATAATCATGTGCGATTTCCATCTGTTTCAATCCTTGCAGATAAGAATAGAAAACAGAAGTTTTGACCGTTTCTTCTTCAAGCAATTTCTTGAAACTCTTTGTGTATCCATTGGCGACAGCTTCTGCATAGAGACCAATCGCCTCGTCGAAGTTCATGTCTGAACCATTTCCTGTTCGATAACATTCTGCCAGTTGCCATTTGGCTCCAATAACGCCATTGCTAACAGCTTTCTTATACCAAGAAACTGCTTCCCCGGCATCCTGAGCTACACCGTTGCCTTCCATATAGCAATTGCCAAGCTGATATTGAGCATTTGCAAAACCTCCCTCTGCCGCATTAAGCAAATAGGAAACACCTTGTGTAGCATCTTTTGTTACTCCATTACCATCAATTAACATCTTGCCTGTCCAATATGTACAGACAATATTTTTCTTTTCTGCACCAAGTTTGAACAATGGGAATGCTTTGCTTTCCTGTCTGCTATTCATATAGCACAATCCTCCTTCCTGCATGGACTCTACAGATCCAAGCTTGGCTGCGGTTTCAAAATACTGAGCAGCCTTTTGTAGATTCTTGGTTACTCCGTTACCTTCTTTATAACATCTTGCCATCAATACATTACTGAATACATTTGCATTCTCTGCCAGTTTTGTATGTTTGTCGATCAATGCTGTATTTCCATCCTTGATGGCTTTCAAATATAGTTCCTGACTGCGAACAGAATCTTTCTCGACGCCATGTCCCATCTGGTAGCAGAGTCCAAGATTGCCTAAAGCATAGACATTACCAGCCTTCGCGGCCTTAAGCCACCATTGTGCAGCTTTCTTATAATCTGCAGCTTCGACATTTTGCCCTGTGTAATACCAGTTACCGACTTCGTTTATTGCTGCGGGATTGCCTTGTTCTGCCATGTTCATGATATTGTCAAGGCTATCTTTCCTTGCCTGAGCAGCAGCCTGCGCTGCAAGTTCTGCTTTTGTTGGTTTCCTCTCAGCATGAGCATTCATAAAAAGATTGGAAACACATAACGCAAAAAAAGCTATATTAAGTATTTTCATATTCTATTTTGTTTTATTGTTTAAATTTCAGAATAGAGAATAACCGGTCAAGCAATGTGGGGTTCTTCTCTGCCGCTGGTTCCACTTCTTTCAGTTCTGGTGACAATTCAGAGAATTTCAATTTTCTGGTTATTGAGTTTCCCACATATTCTGTATCATTCTCAGTTTCATTTTCTTTTTGAACGGATCTGACACTGATCAGAATTGCGGTATTATTGTCTTCACTCTTTTCGCAGCTTCTTGCTAAGACAGAGTTCTTTTCTTGGTCTGATATATCTGTTTCCAATAAAGAAACTAATTGTTCATCTGTCAAGCAATGAATCACTCCATCAGAACATAGAAAGAAGTAGTCTCCTGGCATAATGTCATGAATCTGCAAAACAGAAGCACAGCACCTGTCATGATCTTCTGTTCGTGGTGCCATATAACGAGTAATAACGTTTCCTCTCTCATGGTTTTCTGCTTCTGCAGGGCATATCGACCCTTCGTGAACCATGGCATTAACAAGAGAATGATCAGATGACCTGTAAAGAATTCCCACATGTGGTCTTATGTGGTATATTCTGCTGTCTCCTATATGTGCTACGAATGCACCGCCCTGATGAAAACAAACGAAAGTCATGGTTGTTGCCATTGATTTGTCTGCACCTTTCTCTGCCTCCTGATCAAGAGCCTGATATGCTTCAAGAAGAATTTTCCGAAACATATCAATTGTCAGGCTTTCTTTATTTTTGTCAAATTCAGACAATGATTGTGCAAAAGATCGAGTGACAGTGGCACTTGCACGCTTTCCGTCTTTTTCACCACCTACACCATCGCAAACGCAGAAGAACGAAGAATTCAATGGTTCGTCCTCATCTGGAAATCGTGAATCCTCCTGATATCTTCGATTGCCTAACTGCTTGAAAGAGTAGGTTTGATTAAGGCTGATTCTCATACTCATTCCTTTATAAACCGAAGAGAGGTTTTTCCAAGAGTGATGCTGTCTCCATAATTCAATATTACGACATCCCCTACTTCCAGACGCTTGTTGTTATGAAGGACTGGGTTAAATGCCTTAAGCACCTTCATCTGATACATGAATCCTCCTCTGTCAGAGACCTGAACGTCGATTTCTACCGATCTGCGGCTTACAGTATCATCGTTAAGCTGTATATCTGAAGGACAGTCAGGGTCATTACGCCCAATGATGTTCTTGCCGATATTCAATGAATAGTCTTTTTTGATCAGACAATAGCGAACTTGTTGCAATTTTGCTTTATACGGATATTTGAGGTTTAAATGTGGGTCTGTTGGCTTTCGTACTGTAATCGTCATGCGACCTTTACATTTCTTGCAGTTGAGCGTAACTGTTCCTGAGGTGTCTGATGCCGTGAATGATTCTGTCGAACCACAATGGGGACATTTAACCTCACAAGTTTCGTTAATCTGGATGCTGACATTTGTCGCCTTGACTCCTGCCTTTGAAAAATCCAGAATTTCTTTTGTACTTTCTTCTGCTGGAAAATTGACTTTAAATGATGCCTGGCAGAACGGACACTTAAGACTATATATACCTGGCTTTGCTGGTTTTGTAACGGGAAATTCCTTTCCACAGTCAGGATTTGTACACTGACAATGAAGGATATTGTTTTGTTCCATATTATCCATGCATGTCGTTGCTGAGATCAGCTGTTTCCATAACCTGTTCTGTATGCTCCTGAGCAGCAAGGTACGTGCCTACATCATTAGTCTCTGCAATAGCATCTCCTACAGAAACGCTCTGATTCAACTCTATTACACATTCACCATGAATGTCTGCGACAAGGTCAAAGTACATGTCATTGTCCACATCGATCATTACCATTTCTTGACCTTCTTGATCATGGAATGCTGCTGCTAAGTATTCTTCTCCATCTTCGGTATATATGACTCCTACCTCGTCAAAGAATATTATATCATTTGCATCTATATCATTCGGGTCTATTTCCACAATGGCAAGAAGCTCATCTACGGCTTCGTCGATATTTTCTTCTGGTCTTTGAGCTGTCACAAGTTCTGGCTCGTTAGAGATTTCTGTAAGTTCTGTTTCTGGTGTCTCTGATATTCCTGATTCCTCGTATTCACCAGGAACAACAGTCTGCACGTTATTTTCTGCTACCAATTCAGGCTGAGGCTGTACCGTCGGTGTATTATTCATAGAAGGATCTGATAACGGTTGATCTGCCACTTCTGTTAGGTTGCTAGGTTCAGGAATCGTTTCTACTGAGGAAACAGGTTCAGTGTCTTCAGTAGGAACAACAGGTTCTGGACTTACCGCATCCACTACGTCTTCAGGCTCTGGAGTCACAGGCTTGATCATAGAGGAGACAACCCCCATACCAGCAGCACCCAATACGCTGCCAATACCACCTGATACAGCGGCAGCTTCTCCTGCACTAAAAGTCTCGGACTTCTTTTTATTGTTCTTTTCTTTGATGATTGGCTCTGTTTCCATAGTGTTGTTTATTTATGTTTTTGATGGTGCAAAGGTACTTTATTTCTTTAGCGAATTGCAAGAATAAAGTAGATTAACATTTGAAGGTATAGGGTTCTTTTGATGAAGAAGTGGGATTTCTGGGCGAAACAAATAGCCTCAATAAACTACATATTGCCATTTACTATGATCTGCATACAGTTGAGGATGCTGTTTTTCTTTGGATCTTTTTGCAACATCAAGAGCCACATATTTAAACAGTTCTTCCAATGTTATCTTACCGTTATGATCAACATCACTCATGCCTCTAAGTCCTTGAAGAAGAGCCTTTGTAAAAAATCCTGCACCAGCCAGAGAATTTTCAATGGACGTTTCTTCTGGTCGGCAAGAGACCATAAAGCATATTTCAGGATATTTGATTTTGCCGTCATCACTTAATATGACTTTCGCGACACTACCAGAAAAACAGGCATCAATATAGCAGATCTTTGTTTTGGCTTTAGCAGTATTCAAAACCGAGAGTATTTCAGTATATGATAAATAATTGTCGTAGGTTACAAGTGATCCTTCGCTGCCATGTCCACTATAAAAAAATATAATGCAATCATCTTCCTGACTATAGTTCGCAATCTTTCTGAGAGTTTTTATAATATTGTCATGATTAGCATACGAACTTGTCAATACTGAAATATCTCTGCTTCTTTGTAGCATGACTTCTCGAAAAGACTTTGCATCCTTCGTCGTCTGATGCAAATTTATTTTTTCGTTATTGTAGTTCGAAATACCTACAGAGAGGACAAATGTTCGGGCATTGAGATTTAGAACACATGTAAGGAAAATCGCAATTATATATATTATCTTTTTCATTTCTTACAATATTATTGGTTACTACTTGGCTTGACATATTGAACACTTTCGATTTTGTATGTCAAATTCTGATAAGGGCCTGCCGCAATTCGGACAAACGACCAATGAGGCTTTTTGTTTTCTCAATTCCTTCGGTTTTGACCTGTCTCCGAAGAATAGTATATTTACTAACGATGAAGATAGAGTAATCAGCAATCTGGCAGACAGTGCATTTTGTTCAAAAATGGATAGAGGGAGGCATGTCACCAACAAGGCAATGAAAGGCGCTGCAATGCCAATCATCGTATGTTTACGAATAGATTCTTCCAGTTTGTTCTCTTTTTCAGTCAATGATTCTGCCAGTTCGCAGACTCGATCAAACTCGTAAGTGAAATCATTAGGCTTAGTGGTAAGAACTCGATGTGCCATGAACGTAAAGCTATAATGACCAGAATCAGCTAAACGAATAACCGTATCTTCTGTAATCTTACATTTGACGATCCTTATGAATTTACCGTCCTCATTTCTGATAAATGTACCATTTCCTCTTGTGCCTTTTAGATCTTCAAGTACCCATGAACCACTTTCTTCTATTGTGATCTTTGCATGTTCCGCACTTACACCTTCCGAAGTTATCTTAAATGGTTGAGTGCCATAACGGCCTATGATAAATTCTCGTGTTGGCATATCTTATATAATAATGGTGTTATTCGCTATCGGCTCTTTGTAAGGCTTCAAAGTCTTCTTTGTATTGTTTCAGAAGCAATTTGGACACCGATAAAGCATGGTTATTCTTTCCAAAGTCAGAAAGAAAGAGCTTTTGCTTAGGAATACTGATGTTGAGCAGATACTTCTGATTGATCAGAAGACTTCTGCCCAGACGCAAGAATGATGGATGATTAGGTATGGGTTCTCCTTTTCGAAGTATTTCTTCAAGCCGACTGATTCCAAACGAGATAATTGAGGAAAGCCCTTCTATATATACTAATTTGGAATAGTTTCCGTCGGCCACAACATACGCCAGCTTGTCGGTATCTATCACAACCAGTTCATCTCTGGACTTAATACATAGCTTTGGCATGACAATCAATTTTTCTTGTTTGTCATAGTGTATTCTTCTTTGGAAATAATCTCTTTTCCACTAAGGTTTGGGATTTTAACACAGAGTATCTTTTGGCATATAGGGCACTTAAGCTTGTAAATGCCTGCTTTATCAGGACGGCAGACTTTTATAGTGTGGTTACAATCTGGACAATTAATCCCAATGTAGTTTTTTAAGGCGGACATAGACAGATTAACTTTTCCGATGGCTCCTATTCGGTATTAGACAAAAAAAAGACGGGAGCCTTCTACTTGCTGCTTACCCGTTCTTGAGGCTCTCGCATTGCCTTTCACATGGATAAGCAACGTTTAAAAGCCCCACGCCCGATGATATGTAGCAATCATCTCCCCCTCGCCAACAACGGACGTGGGAGACAACGTTTACAAAACACCGTCAATGGACACTTTTTCCGTTGCATTATCTTCATGTGAGAAATTTTGCGAGGATTTCAAGAACGAAGATAACGACGTAATAGCGTCTTTCTTTTATTAACAAAATATCTTTAGCAATCTAAAGACGCTGCAAAGATAATTCTTTTTTCTTATCAATCGCCAAAATAAATCAATTTTTGCAAAAAATATGTTCTATAACATAAAATTTGAATAGTTTGTAATCGAAAATCACACCAGATTGCAGTAGTGACGCGAAGTATTCCATAAAACTGGAAAATCTAATCTTTACGAATCTCAATTTATCTGCTACTCTGCCACAAATGCTGTAACTCACTGATTCTCATATAGCATTTCGCGTGGCAGATGTGTGGCAGATAAATCATAATCTGCCACAAGTCCATCAGTTTCTAAATGAACGGATTAACTATCAGCTTGTGGCAGATGGCAGATAAATTAGCAAATCACGCAGATTTCTTCATCGGGACGATGTAATACACCGTTCCTTTGTTGATCTCTTTACGCTCAAAGTTCAATGCTGTGAGCAGACGTCCAACCTTGACTGCCATACACTGAGTAGGTCTGACTTCTGGAAATTCTTGCACAGTATATATACAATGTCTCGTGTCTGCAGCGGAATGACAACCTCCTCAGCTTCGGGACGAGGGTTGTTAGTAGTGGCGACGAACGAGGCGTAACGCTTGCGACTGCGCTGGGCCTTGCCGAAGATCGGTCGGCCGTTGGCCTGGATCTTCGAGAGCATCTGCTTCAGCTCGGCCTGCTTGCCCGACTTGATCTGGTCGAGCTCGTCGAGGTTGACGAAGAGGTTGCTGGTCAAAGCCATCTCCTTGTCGAACTTGTTGCTGAGGTTGACGTGGTCGAGATAGTACTCGCGGAAATTCAGCGGGAGGAGCAGAGCGCAGTAGGTACTCTTGCCACAGCCCTGAGCACCGATCAAGGTCAGCACCTGCTCGTTGCCGTGGAGGTTGTCTAGCTGGAGCCAGTGAGCCACACAGCTGCGGAGCCAGACGCTGTGCTGATAGATCTGCTCTTCGCTTACGCCAGGGAGGCGCTGGAAGAGCTCGCGGATGCGGTCATAGCCATCCCATGCTGGCAAGGCGCTGAGGTACTCGGCGATGGGGTCATAGTCAGGTGTCTCTTCGGAGTAGATATACTCCTCGATGCTGGCTTTTAGGCCTTTCACGTCGCCAAGCTCGCGTTTCGCGCGGCGCAGGATCGTGTTCTGGCTCTCGCGGGTTAACATTTCGCCAAGGATTAGGTTTTGTCTCTGCATCGCTGTTGCAGACTTCTCTCATTTCGTACTTATCGGAAAGTACGTTGCGACGGAAATCATAGCACTCGGACATGAATTCCTCGACAAGGGTCTTACCAGCTACCTCTGTAGCTGGCTCACTCTGGATAGGGGTTTCTAACATTAAATAAAATTGAGGGGTTAAATAAATTAATTAGGTTAGGCTTTTAGGATTGGTGTGTTTTCTCAAAAGCGGGCGCGAAGATAAGAAAAAGATTTGAAAAACAAGAGGTTGGTCAAAAAAATGTGATTATTTTGACAGAAGAACATAAAAACAGATCGTTTTTGTCCTATTTCGCGCGCGATATATGACACCCGGAAATCATTCTGTCATATTTCGCGCGCGATGTATGACACCCGGAAATCATTTTGTCATATTTCGCGCGCGATGTATGACACCCAGAAATCGTTTTGTCCTATTTCGCGCGCGATGTATGACACCCAGAAATCATTCTGTCCTATTTCGCGCGCGATGTATGACACCCAGAAACCGTTTTGTCCTATTTCGCGCGCGATGTATGACACCCAGAAATCATTTTGTCCTATTTCGCGCGCGAAATAGGACAAAATGGTTTTGGTTGGGTTTATGAATGCGGTTTCTGAGCATTCTGAGGAAGATAGTTTAGATATCCTAAAAGATAAGACTTTGCTAACTCATTTTCTGGGTTCTTCAGATATAATTGCTGCAAATAATAAGGTATGTAAGTTTTTAGGAAAAATGAGGAGGTATCTTCTGCGAGCTGATAACTCTTGATTTTTCCCCAAATTGGATGATGAGCGACAAGTTCCTCGTTAACGAGATACAGCAGGGCGTTCTCTGCCCAGTCACGGTAGAACATCGTCTGCTTTAGTGCGCACAGATATTTGTGTGCAATCCTATCATTGCCTTCTATGATCGAGCACTCCGCTAATCGTTTAGTGAGGTGCGCGCTTTTTTTATAGTTCGAAATACTTTCCTGCATCTCAAAGGCATATCTTTCTGCCTGTCTGACAAGCCCCAGATGAAATAACGCCTCCATCGAAGCTATGCCTGATATATTGTCATGATAGCTCAGTGATATAAGTCCTGTAGGGCCACATTGAGGATAGTTATTATAACACTCAGTCATCTTATTTTTCATGGCTAAAGCAAGGTTGACTGCCGTGCAGCAGACCTCCGACTTCATCACAGGGATTTCTGATTGGCAGTACTTATCGGCTTTCGTCAATAGCTGATCCCATTTTCCTCCACGTATCAGATATAATTGTTCGAGTATCGCACAGGTGTTCGCATCGTAACTTGCTGCAGCGAAATAACCTCCTAACGTGCCTGTCAACAGGATAGAAATCACTTCAAAAGAGTATAGATATCTACCCGAAAATCCAGGTCTCAACGCTGGTAGCTTCTTGGAGATCAGCAGACTCAGGGTCATCAGGACAGGTATCAGCCATATCAGGTTAGGTATCTCTACCTCTTTTAGTGTGTGTCTGTAATAGAAGCATCCCTTCCATATCGTATAGGTTGGATAGGAAGCATTGAGTATAAAATGTCCTGCTATTGTTGCAATAGCGGCTATGACTGCCAGATAGATGCCAGATTTCCATCTGTTTGTGCTCATCATGCCGGCATACAGGAGTGCCAACGGTCCCGTCAGATAGCATAGAAGGACTTGAATAAATACCAATACATACCAATGGGCATTACGGCTCAAAGCAAAAAGAAGGAGGACAAGCAGAAGCGAGACACTAAAAGTAAGCATCACATCCTGATTGCTGTGAAGGGAAATCAGAAGAAGTGGAAAAATAAAAGAGAGAGGGTGTGAAATTGACGTCGATGGGGAGATATACCAAAAAAGGAATTGGATGCCGCCAAGGATCAGTGCAAATAAGAAAGCTCCGAATACCGGATAATAGAAAAACTGCGTAATGAACTCGGCCAGATAGTCAGCAATGCCACCCATCAGCATTGCATGGCTTGTGAAATAATCCCATGTCAGCAGCAGACATTGATTCTGCTCCTGAAAAGAAAGGAATTCAGGATGCACGAATGCCCAGAAAAGGAAATAGCCTAAGACTCCGGTCAGCGTATATACAATGGCTCTGATATTCATTACTTAATGAGAAAAAAGCTCCGCAAGAGAATCTGCATTCCCATGCGGAGCTATTTAGGGTTTAATCAAAATTACTTAACAGGAATGAAACGCCACATTGTGCCTTCCATCCAGCTCTCGCCACCATTGGCCTTATAATTAGAAGGCGCAATGAGCACGAGGTTTTCTTCGCTGATGTAAGCGATATCGAACTCAGTGATGCGAGAAGGCAGATCGCCATGATCACCGGCATTGATACGCTGGTTGAAGAGGATACCATCGCCATCTACACGGAGATGACCCATGGTCTGACCCTCACCATAGCCACCGAGGTCGTTGGTGTTGAGGTCGAAAGACCATGCACCCTTACCGCCAGTTGACTTGGTAACCGAACCATCAGCGCTGAAGGTCATAGTAGCACCCTCGCCATCAGCGACAGGATAACCGGTACCCTCAATCTGACCAGCAACCTCACTAGGCTGAATGCCCCACCATTGACCACCAGTGATGCTGCCTGCACCGCCAGTAGCAAAGCCACTGTAACCTGCGTTACCCCAGCAGCCAGCGCCGCTGTCATCCCAGGTCCAAGTCTTTGAAGAGTTGTTGGTAAGAATACCCTCTACGTCATCATGATTCTCGAAACGCCAGAAGGTACCCTCCATCCAGCTCTCACCGCCGCTTGACTTAAAATTAGAAGGCGCAATAAGTACAAGGTGACCAGGGCTCATGTAAGCGATATCAAACTCGTGGATAGTAGAAGGAAGATCTGCATGATCACCGGCATTGATACGCTGGTTAAAGAGGATACCATTACCAGTTGTATTCAAGCGACCCATAGTAGAACCCTCACCGTAACCGCCGAGGTCAGAAGTGGTCTTTACGTCAACGGTATAAGTACCCTTACCGCCGCTGCTCTTGGTGTAAGTACCGTCCTCAAAGAAGACCATAGTAGCACCTTCAGCATCAGCTGCGTAAGCATAGCCAGTACCTTCAATCTGACCAGCTACCTCATTAGGCTGAATACCCCACCATTGACCGCCAGTGATGCTACCTGCACCGCCAGTAGCAAAGCCGCTATAACCTGCGTTACCCCAGCAGCCATTGCCACTATTGTCCCACATCCAGGTCTTGCTACCTGAGTTAGAGGCGATAACCTTGATTTCTGGTTCAAGATCCTGCTTAACGAATACGGTAAGCTTACGAGAAGTTACAGTAAACGAACGATCTGCATTTGGCACACGGAAGAATACCTCCTGCTGAGGACTAGAACCTCGTGGTGGAGCAATTTTGAATGAACCGGTAGGACCTACGGCAAGAAGGTTCATCTCGTCTCCAGCCATGGTGTAGACTGAAACGGTCGTTGCAGGGTTGGTTGTATAAGAGATGTAGTTGCCATCAGCAGAAGGGTTGCCATCAGCGTCTGCCTGTGTAAAAGTGAGGAAGCCATCGTTGTTCATGACATCGGCACTTACAGCAACTGGATCGTAGCTGCCACCTTCTTCTACAGGATCACAAGCGCAGAGAACGGCTGTGGCAGCCAATGCTAAATATGAGTATTTTTTCATATTCTTTTGTATTGTTGTATTTTGTTTCTCCTATTCTGGGAGTAAACGCTCCCGGAATAGGCAATACTAAAATTAATATACAGGAGAAGCTGAAATACGGCAAGCATCACCGGTCCAACCTGCATTCTGCTTGAGGACAGACTCATCAGCAATCGTACGGATCTGTCCTGGTGGAATCATGATGAAGCCATCGGTCTCCTCATAGCGCTTTGACCAGCTTGAGGTTGCATGGTGCATGGTGGTCTCATTGCCACAATACCATACTTTGGTACCATTCTGCTTGTCAAGAGTCTTAGCGGCCTCACAAGAAGCACCACCGTTCTTGCCCGACCAGCGACGGAGGTCGTTGAAACGGAGACCCTCACCAGCGAACTCCCAGCGACGCTCGTCCTTAAGATCCTGCCAAGTATATGCCTTTTTTGGAAGACCTACACGCTCACGTACATCATCCATACCATCCGCAGAATTACCTGTAAGCTCAGTGAGCATCAACTTCATATCAGCGACACGCATCAGCACGATGTCTGAGAAGTGGTCGCCCTGCATACAGTTGCCATTGTTGTTCTGAGCGCCAGCGGCCTCACGAGGTATACCCCACCAAGTGTAAGGACCTGCAGACATATCATTATTAGCAGTAGCCTTGGTAGTAACAGCCATGATCTTCTTGTTGTAAAGACCGGTTTCCTCAGAGCAGTCAGTTACGTATGCGAAATGATCAAGCTCCTCAGCACAGTCAAGAATAGTCGCTGTACGACGTGGGTCAGACTCTGGCCACTCGTCCCAGAGGTTCATATTAATAGTACCCTGACCCCAACCCTGTGCAAATGGGAAGGTCTCAACGTGACCATTCTCCTTACCAGCAGCGTCACCACCACAACGGAGTGAAGAGTAAAGCTCTACCTGATTAGCAAAGCCCATGCCGATTGTGCCGTTCCAAGAAGCAGCGTTGGTGTATTGTACCTGGAAAATCTGCTCACGGTTGCCGTTGCCTGCCCATACACCTGTATATTTACCTTCTGTAAGATATTTGTAGTCAGGAGCGGTGTACTCGTTGGTGTACTGCCAGAGTGAACGGAAGTCTTTGACAAGACCATTTGGTTTGCTATCACCAGTTTGTCCTAATGCATCTTTGAGGATAGTCTCTACGTCAGACTTAGCAAGGGTGGCTGGAGCGGCTTCCTGCGCAGGAAGTTCGATAACAGCAATGTTTGCTTTTGCCAACTCACCTGCTTTCTTGTAGAAGCCAACATAGAACATATAAGCACGAGTCAGGAATCCAGCAGCAGCCAACTTGGTAGCATGACCATCGCCGACGGTGGTAGCATCATAGCTCATGAGGTTATAGGCACTTGCAAAATCAGCAAGGATATGTGGCCATGTTACATCCTCTGCAGAAACCTGAGGACATGGATCTGGTGCAGCAGCAGCCCAGTAAGCAGGAACATCGCCCCAGAACTGTGACGCCCACATATAGAAAAGACCGCGCAAGAAGTAAGCCTCACCAATCAGCTGATTTTTAGTCTTAGCATCAAGCGAACTAAGGATAGCTGGATCAGTGTAAAGTACAGCATTTGCACGTGCGATACCTACATAAAGGGTCTTCCATGCGTTGTCAAAAAGACCATCCTTATTAGCTACAAGGTGACCGATAGCCTTACACTCTACGTCACCGGTACCACCAGCACCGTTGCTGTCGTCTGACATGAGGTTGTTGACGAACCAAGGGGTCTGGAGTGGATCGGTACTGAGCTGGTTCATTACACCGTAAAGAGCAGAAACCTCCTTGTTTAAGTCACCTACAGAGGTTGGGAAGTTGCCGGTGTTGGCGCCAGTATAGTTTTCGCTGTCGAGCATGTCTTCGCAAGATGAGAATGCGAGACCTACAAGAGCGGCAGCAAGAATAAAATATTTTTTCATAGAATTTTTCTGAATTACTAATTACCAATATTAAATTACTAATTAGAACTTGACGCTCAAACCAACGATGAAGGTGCGAGCTGAAGGATAGGTACCTACATCGATACCGCGTACCCAGTTGCCATCACCATTGCCACCATTTGAACCTACCTCAGGATCTACACCGGTGTAACCCGTGAAGGTGTAGAGGTTCTGGGCCTGTACGTATGCACGGATCTGTCCGAATGGAGAACCCTTCCAAAGTTTGTTGAAGTCATAACCGAGGGTGATGTTCTGAATCTTGAAGTAGTCAGCATCCTGCATATAGAGGTCTGATACCCACTGTACGGCATTGCCACCCACTACGAGGCGTGGCTTGCTGTTAGAGGTACCTTCACCATGCCAGCGATCAAAGACATCGGTGGTATAGTTCTCACCCCAAGCCTGGAGCTGTGCGGTGCGGTAGCACTGCATAACCTGCATACCGAATGCACCAGAACCGGTAATATTGAAGTCGAGACCCTTCCAGTCAAAACCAAGGGTGAGACCAAGGGTGAAGTCAGGATGTGGATTGCCAATGTTGTGACGGTCTGAATCGTATTCGATAACACCATCGCCGTTGTAATCCATCCAGATTGGGTCGCCAGGAACAGCGTCAGCAAGAACTGCCTTGCCCGCAGCACGTGCAGCGTCGATCTGAGCCTGATTCTGCCAGATACCCTCAGTAGCCATACCGCTGAAGTAACCGATAGGCTGGCCCATCTCTACGAGCGATACGTATGAAGAGTTCTGGAAGAGTGCGCTTGATACGTTATCACCGATCTTGCCAGAAGCGGTAGCCAAGCGGGTTACCTTATTCTTATTGGTAGCGAAGTTAACATTTGCATGATAACGGAAGTCCTTGCCAATGTTGTCGTTCCAAGAGAGAGCAACCTCAAAACCGGTATTCTCTACGTCACCACCATTGATCATAGCAGCCTGCTCATAACCAAGAATCTGATTCATAGGAGCCTCAACCAGCCAGTCCTTAGTGGTCTTCTTATACCAGTCGAAGTTGAAACCGAGACGGCTGTCAAGGAGTCGAGCATCAAGACCGATGTTGATCTGCTCAGAAGTCTCCCATTTTACATCTGTGTTAGGAACATTTGCTGCGTATGCACCTGTTACATAGTTGTTCTGTGCAACGGTTCCCTCGATGGTGCTGCCGAACTTGTAACCATAGTCTGCATAACCTGTAGGAGAGAATGCGATGTTAGAAATATAACGGAAATTAGCAATAGACTGGTTACCGTTCTGACCCCAAGATGCACGGATCTTCAGGAAGTCTGCAAACTTGGTGATAGGCTCAGCCCAAGACTCGTTGGTAAGTACCCAACCCGCAGATACTGAAGGGAAGTTGCCCCAACGGTTGCCCCTTGCAAAGTTCTTAGAACCATCACGACGGAAGGTGAAAGTAGCCATATAGCGCTCCTTGTAGTTCCAGTTTACACGACCGAAATAAGAAGCAATGTTGTACTGATGACGATAGTCGCCACCTCCTACACCACTAACCTGTGCAAAGTCATAGTTGCCGAGGATCTGATAGTCCCAACCCTTGGTGAGGAGTGAGTTGACACCCTCGCCGCTGGCTGCAGCATTAACACTAAGGCTTGAGCTCCACAGAGAAAGCTCGGTAGACTGACCAACCAACACATCAATGTGATGACCAGCCAGCTCAGGAAGAGTATAAGACAAGGTGTGCTCAAGTGACATGCTAGAGCTGTTGCCTACGTTCTGTCCCATAGAATATGCAGCAGAAGACTGTGTAGAAGATGCGCTGTAAGGCAATTCTACGTTACGGCCATTCCAGCCACTGTAGCCAGTGTTGATCTGACCACGGTACTTGAGGTTTTTGATTGGCTCTACCTCTACATAGAAGGTAGCACCAACACCGAAATCGCGGTTCTTGTTAAGTGCGTTGAATCCACCTGCCTGGAAGAGAGCGTATGGGTTGTTGAAGATGTTTACATTCCAACCATTGCCATGACCGGAGTAGTCATAGATAGCACCATTGTCATCATAGATAGGAACCAGAGGAGATGCCTTGTAGAGAGGCTGGGTGATTGACCAGTAGCCACTTCCCTCAGCCAAGTCATGACGGCTGTGATACCAGTATGAGAGGTTCTCACCAAACTTGATCACGTCACGCTTGTTATCCTTGCTCTTGAGGAGCACGTGCTCAGAGTTGATACGGCCACCATAACGCTCGTAGTTTGAAGCATTATCACGACCCATGATACCCTCCTGATTAGAATAGTTGAGAGAGATGGCGAACTTAGAACGGTCAGAGCCACCAGTTACACTGAGTGAGTGGCTGTGCTGGATAGCGTTCTTATTGCGATAGTAGTCAAACCAGTCAGTACCCTGCCAGCCGCTCTTTACCTTCTGGAGGACGTCTGCTGGAACATTTGCGCTCCAATCAACGAGCTGGCCAGTAGTATTGTAGTTAATCTCATCAGAGATCGCCATGTACTCCTGTGCATTGAGGGTGTGAGGACGCTTGTAAACGTTGCTCCAACCTACAAAGCCATCATACTGAGTAGTAACCTTACCCTGCTTACCCTGCTTGGTGGTAACGAGAATTACGCCGTTAGCAGCACGAGCACCGTATATAGCAGCCGAAGCAGCATCCTTCAATACGTCGATGCTCTCGATATCGTTAGGATTGAGGCCATTCAAACCATCGTTGGCAGTACCAGACTGAATACCGTCGATAATGAGGAGTGGAGAAGACTCACCGATAGTACCCACACCACGGATGTTTACCTTAAAGCCTGCACCTGGCTGAGAAGAAGACTGTGTGATGTTTACACCTGGGGTAGAAGCCTGCATTGCGGTCAATGCATTTGAGGTGTTGAGCTTAGCGATGTCGTCACCCTTTACCTGTACGGTAGCACCGGTAACGAGCTTCTTCTTCTGTACACCGTAACCTACTACGACTACATCATCGAGTGACTGTGAGTCCTCACGGAGGGTGATGTTAAGGCCATTTGCAGCCTTGACTGTTTGTGTCGCATAACCGATAAACGAAACCTCAAGGGTCTCGCCTGCGTTAGCGTCGAGAGAGAACTTACCATCGAGGTCAGAGATAGTGCCTCGAGTAGTACCCTTAACGCGAATGTTGGCGCCAGTGATTGGTTCGCCAAAATCGTCAACGACAGTACCTGTGATCTTCTGAGTCTGAGCCTGCACGGTATTCATCATACCTGGAGCTACAAAGCCAGAAGCACCACTAGCGAGCAGTACGGTCGCACCGACTGCCAGCCATGTTTGTTTTGTTTTGATACTCATTGATTAGTAAATTAATTAAAGATATTGATAGTAAAAACTATTTGCTTTAGTGATAAAAAGGATGCGGCTTATTAGTATGTGTGGCGGACATGTGTAAACTTTATGCGTTGCAAAGATAGGTTATTTAAATATGTCTTTATGGATTAATTAAAAATTTAACGTATAGGATTAACAATTTTAACAGTTCCGGATTTGTTCAGGAATAGTTCTTGCAAAAAAAGTACAATCCCGCATTGCGGCAATGTTATTAAAGTACATAAAAACTGGCATCAAAATACAAATAGCAGGTAGCAATTTGCATTTTGATGCCAGATGTCTGTTATTTGGCTTTACAGCTGCGCAGAGAAATAAGTATCGCGCAGCGGCTTGGTGAAGGTGTCGCCCGTGAGGATTACCTCCTGCTCAAGGCAGATATTCTGTGACGAAGCACCGATTTTGACGAGATACTTGCCTGGAGCAACGTTCCAGTGGCCATCAGCATAATAGCCGAACTGCTCAACATTGAGCGCGAAGCTCAGGGTCTTACTTTCACCAGGCTGGAGCGATACGCGACCAAAGCCCTGCAGTGCAATAGGCTTCAGTGACTGGCCCTCGGCTGGAGAGAGATAGATCTGTGCAATCTCGTCGGCTGCCATATTGCCCGTGTTCTTGACCTCGAACGAGAGGTTGATGACCTTGTCAGAGGTAGCCGCAGAAGCGTCGGCGACGAGGTTGGCATACTCGAAGGTGGTGTAACTCAAGCCATAGCCGAATGGCCATGCGATGCGAGGATCAGCCTCAAGAGAAGTGTTGTAGCAGATGGCCTCGTCCTTGATCTCCTGATTAGGATAGCTGACGCTGAGCTTAGCCGATGGAGAGACGTTGCCCAAAAGGATATCAGCCACGGCGTTGCCTCCCTCCTCTCCTGGATACCAGGCCTGGATGACAGCAGCGCAACGGTCAGCGACCTTCGAAATGACCTGTGGGCGGCCACCGAAGACCACGAGGATCACTGGCTTACCCGTAGCAAGCAGTTGCTCAACGTACTTCTCCTGACGGCCTGGCAGGCGCAGGGTTGGGCGCTCACGGTTCTCTCCGCAGAGCAATGGGTTCTCACCAACGGCAGCGATGATGATGTCCGACTCCTTTGCCATCTTCAGGGCAGCAGCGGTATTAATCTCATCAGGCTGCTGCACCTTACGGTCAAGGATGGCTCGCATCCACTCGGCACGCGCATCACCTCCGTCCTCGATCCAGGTCTCGACGATCTCGGTCCAGTCACAGCCGCGGCTGTAGGTAAGCTTCATGCCGTTTGGCAGCTTGCTCTCAAGGCCTTCCTTGAGGTTGACGATCTTTGGAGAAAGGCCGTCCTCGGTCTTCATCTGCCAGAAGTAACGCATCGACTGATAGGTATAATCACCCATCATTGACCAGATGGTGTTGGCGTTAGGACCGGTCAGGAAAAGTGAGGAGTGAGGAGAGAGGAGTGAGGAGTTGTTGGCTGCGTTAAGTGGTAGGATGCCGTTATTCTGGAGCAGGACGATACTCTGTGTAGCCATCTCGTAAGCTGTCTGACGCTCCTCAGGTGTATCGAAGACAATGTGCTCCTTTGAGTAGAAATACGGATCCTGGTCGAACATGCCCACGCGAGCCTTATAAGTAAGTACGCGCTTCACGGCACGGGCAAAAGTTTCTTCGCTGACGAGTCCTTTCTCCATCGCCTCAGGCAGGTGGGTATACATCGCGCCGCGTGGGAAGTCCACGTCGGTACCAGCGTTGAGCGCTGCGGCTGCACGGTGCAGATCGTCCTCACACTCAGAGATCTGGTCAATGGCAGTGTAGTCGCTGACTACGAGGCCGTCGAAGCCGACATACTGGCGGAGGATCTGCTCGAGGACCTCCTCACTGCCTGCGCAATGTTTGCCGTGGAACCAGTGATAACCCGGCATGACTACCTTGCTGCCACCCACACGGATCATCGCCTCATGAGGCAGGAGGATCTCCTCCATCAGAGTCTTCTCATCAGCATCGCCGCCACCACCGTAGCCGAGGTAGTGCTTGCTACAGGTTCCGACACCTTTCTTCAAGTCGCCCTGCTGCAGGCCACGGACGAAAGCTGTACCGAAAGCGGCATTGACATAGCCGTCCTCGCCGTACGACTCCTCCAGACGGTTGAACGATGGCACGCGGCACACATCAACCATCGGCGAGAGTGACAGCAGACCTCCGATCTTGCGCATAGCGATACCTGTCTGTAGCGCCTTCTTCTCGGCCAGCTCGGTATTGAATGAGCAGGCGTAACCGATCTGCTGAGGATACTGGGTAGCATAGCGTGTGCAGACACCCGTGAGCACCTCCTCATGGAAGAGGGCCGGAATGCCCGTCGGCGTATTGTTCATGAGCCATTCCTGCATGGCAGCCACGCGGTCGCGGATTACATTCGGATCCTCACCCATCTGACTGGCATACTGAGAGAAGTGGCCGATGCCGTTGGCCAGTCGCTGGCGGCAGAGCGTCGTGTCGAGCTGACCGTCCTCAGTAAAGAACTCGTGCAGATAAGTGCCCTGCAACTGTGCGAGGCGCTCTTCTGGCGTCATGCGGTTATAGAGATCATCGATTTGCTGCTCGATGCTTGGAGTTCCGTCATTGGTACATCCTGCTAACATAATTGATAAAATTGAAGGTAATAGAATGTTTTTCTTCATATATTGGCGTTTTATTTTTTGCAATGATGTATCTCAGCGCCCCATGCACGCACTTTAATAACGTGCATTGCCGTTCTCATCGACACGAGAGACCTTAGCACCGCCACCGAAGTTCATGGCTGGAGCCTCAGGAGCCTTGAGCACCTGTGCATTCATCCACTCGTAGATGTTAGAGAAGCCCTGTGGTGCCACGCTGCCACCACCGTTATTGCTTGGCTTGAGATCCTTGTTCTGCTCCTGCGAAGCGGTGACCATGTCGTTGAAGAGGTAGCACCAAGAGAAGTGACCGAAGAGCTTTGTGCCAGGGAAGTCATGACCCTCCACGCTCTCAAACATAGACATCCAGACGTTCTTGGCGCCGAGGTCCATCAGACGGTTGTAGGTAGCAATGCAGTGAGCCTTAGGATCGACGGTTGTATCGTCATACGACTGAACGAACCAGATATTCTCGTCAGCCAATGCCTTGAGCTGGAGGTCAGAGATGCAGTTATCAGTGTAAGCCTCACAGGTAGGATAAGCAGCAGCGAAGTACTTAGGATAGCGGATCAGCATATTCATGGTCATGTAACCACCGTTTGAGCAGCCACCGATAGAGATACGGTTGCGGTCAACGTCTGGGTTGATATTGGTCACATAGTTGTCGATGCAAGACTTGAGCACGTCGCTGTAAAGCGATGGATACTCACCATGACCGAAGCCGAAAGCGTTCTGCATCCAGAAGGTAGGACACTGTACGGCCAGCACGTAGGCGCCATTCTCACCGCCCTCGGTAGTGAAGTGACTCTGGATATCGTCGCGGATCAAAGCAGCGACCTCATTGCCCAATACCTCGATGCTGACATCGGTACCACCCTCGCCCATGCCGTGCAGCCAGATGACAAGAGGGTTCTTCTTGCCGTCCTGCTTCAATGCCTGTGGCTCGTAGGCGCCGTAGGTCAGGGTCTGGTCACCAGGAGTACCTGTAGCAGGACCCGAGAAAGTACCACGCTGGAAGTAATCGGTCTCCGAGAGGAAGTTGCGCAATGCATGCTCTGTCTCACAATCCACCGCCTTATAGGTTTTACCTTCTGCCTTGATAGTCTTGCCCTTCGTCAGAGCGACCTTGACAGGATAAGCCTTGCTCCAAGAGCCGAACATACCAGCTACCATAGGCGAAGCCTTACGATCAGAAGATACCTCCAGGCCGAATGCGAGATACTCGCCACCATCGGTCCACTGACCACGATCATTGCAAGTATAGACTGTCTTCACGTTACGAGCCACACCATTGGTCTCAACAACGAAAGCCTTAGGATCGAGTGTCTCGACCTTGGCCTCTGGCTTCACAACGACAAGGTTAACTGATGTCGATGCCTCGTATGCATCGATACGTACTACCTGATTTTTCATCTTGAGGGTCTGAGCCTCGGCAGAAAATGCTACGGCAGACATAGCTGCGGCAGCCATAAAAAGCTTGAATGTATTCATAAAATATGGGTGTTATATGTTAATGCGCTACAAAGATGTTATTTATTTCTTCAGCACCAAAATTTTAGTGATCACTCCCTGCCTACCGGTGACTCGGTGCCAAAGAGGAACGAAGGCTGGTAGCCGCCGAGGTCGACGACGATCTTCTCGAGGACGACGCCTGGGTCGAGCGGACGGATGATGAGGGTCTTGGTACCTGCGGCACCGACCTTGAGACGAACGGTCTTCTCGATGACACGGCTGGCCACGGTCGGGTACATGATGCGGTAGACATTCTCTGGCTCCTCATTAAGCTCACCGTTGAAGTTGACCTCTACGGCCTCCTCACCTTCGAAGCCGACGGTGTAACGGTGACCTGCGGAGCGCTTGAACGCCAGGGTCGAAGCTGTGATGACACGGACATCGACTTCCTCATGACTTGCAGGGATCTCCATGCGATAGGCGATGCTGCCACCCTCGGTCTCAGCGGTGTATGGCTGGAGTGAGATACCACTGCGAGTGCGACCCATGAATGGAATGAGTGTCCAGCTGGCCTCAGCAGGATTCTCCTTATTATAATAATGTGCAGCATCCATGGCGATGTATCCGTTGGCTGGCTTGAAGACATAATTGCCCATCAGGTCTGCAGGATTCTCGAAACGTGAGACCTTCGGACACTTGTCGGCTGGGAAGTTATCGTTCCACTGGGTGTAACCGATGTGCTTCTGGATCATCATGCCATCCCACTTGCCGCCAGACATCTCCTTATTATAAGCGCGGCAAAGCTCAGCATCGCGCTCGAAGGCGGCCTCGACGCGGTCTGCCCAGAGATTGGCCTCAGGATTACCCTCCTTGTAGAGCTTCTGGTTCATGGCCTGTGCATAGTACATCTGGTAGACGTTGCCTAGAGCCTGGATTGGGAAAAGGATGACCTGCGAGTAGGCGTCACGGCACTCTGCAGGCAAAGTGAGATACTGACGGAGGGCCTCAGCCTCAAGACGCAAGAACTCATCTGCTACCTGCTTCCACTCGCCTGTCTCGACATTGTAAGTGCTCGCATCGAGCATCTCTGCTGTGACACGGCCAGCATACTGGCTGTAGAGATTGAGAATACGGGCAGCCTCATCGCCCTGCTCGTCGCCGAACTGCTGAGCGCACCACTGGCGTGGGTGGTCAAGCAGGTTCGAAGCGTTGTATTCGGTAGGATTCCAGGCCATGTCCATGAAGAGCGAGATAGGATACTCCATCGGCTTGAGATCGCCGACATTGAGTACCCAGAGACGATCGACGCCATACTGATAGGTGAGCGTGAGCTGATCCCATATATGCTGGATCGGAGTCACGTTGAGCCACTTGCTGTTGCGTGGAGCACCGACATAATCGACGTGGTAGTAC
The DNA here is from genome assembly GCA_045598885.1 of Bacteroidales bacterium. Taxonomy (GTDB): domain Bacteria; phylum Bacteroidota; class Bacteroidia; order Bacteroidales; family UBA3663; genus Liminaster. Next base: position 249 of record JAZRVB010000106.1, on the reverse strand, counting down.
ATGCCAAAACCTCCTTTGTGCTTAAGCTCGGCTGCCGATGGGAGGCGACGGATATCGCCCCAGTTGTCATCGCTGAAAAGGATGATGGCGTCATCAGGCACCTTGAGGCCCTTGTCGTAGTAGCGCTGCACCTCCTTGTAGAGCGCCCAGACCTGCTGACGCTCCTTGGCTGGGCGACCGGTCTCCTTGGCAATGATACTGCGCTGATTTTTGACGATCTTCTCCAGGAGCTTGATGGTGGCAGCGTCG
>JAZRVB010000105.1:0-13174 GCA_045598885.1 Bacteroidales bacterium | reverse complement strand
CAAGGAAGGTGGCGCCTGGACGCTGATGGGTGGCTATAACCTCTTCCGTGGTCAGCACGCTTGCCACAACCAGTACTTGATGAACGATATCCTCAAGGGTGAGTGGGGCTTCGATGGCGCCATCATCTCTGATTGGGGTGGCACACAGTCTACCATGGAGGCTATCTACAACGGCCTCGACCTTGAGTATGGCACCTGGACCGATGGCCTGCAGATGGGTGCTACCAACGCATACGATAACTACATGATGGCCGATCCTTACCAGAAGCTCATTGAGGAAGGTAAGGTTGGCACCAAGGAACTTGACGACAAGGTTCGCCGCGTGCTCCGTCTCATCTTCCGCACTACGATGAATCCTAACCGTCCATTCGGCGCACTCAATAGCGAGAAACATATTGAGACTGCTATCAACGTAGGTGCAGAAGGTATTGTGCTGCTGAAGAATGAGAAGCCCCAATCCCCAGCCCTTTCCCCTAAAGCGGGAAAGGGAGTAAATAGCGATTCTACACCTTTGCTTCCACTTTTCGGCGGCGCCCTCGCTAAGGGAACTAACCACTCCCTCTCCCACTTCAGGGGAGAGGGTCTGGGGAGAGAGGCCGTTGTTTTGGTAGTAGGCGAGAACGCTGTCAAAATGATGACCGTAGGTGGTGGTTCATCTTCGCTCAAGGCTCGCTATGAGGTTTCTCCTCTCGATGGTTTGAAGAAGCGCCTCGCTGGTACTCAGACCAAAGTAGAGTGGGTGCGAGGTTATGTAGGTGACCCAGGTGGCGAATACAATGGAGTAACCACCGGCCAGAACCTCAATGACAGCCGCACTCCAGCCGAGCTCACCGCAGAGGCTGTGGCCAAGGCTAAGGAAGCTGATGTAGTCATCTTCATCGGTGGTCTCAATAAGGCAGATCACATGGACGCTGAGGGTACTGACCGTGAGCAGTATGGCCTTCCTTATGGTCAGGACGAGCTCATCGAGGCTCTTGCAGCTGCTAATCCACGTCTCGTAGTGGTCAATATCTCAGGCAATGCCGTGGCTATGCCATGGGTCAAAAAGGTCCCTGCCATCGTACAGGACTGGTACCTCGGCTCAGAGGCTGGTACTTCACTCGCCGCTGTCCTCGTAGGCGATCAGAATCCATCGGGCCACCTCCCAATGACTTGGTATGCATCGCTTGACCAGTGTTCTGTCTATGCTCCAGTTTTGAAGCAGGGTAAGAAGATGGTTGCTGATCCACGCCGCTATCCTGGCATCGAGCGTACCGATACCGTTCCACACATCTGGGATGTATATTATGATGAGGGTCTCTATGTCGGCTATCGTTGGATCGACAAGCAGAAGCTCACTCCTCTCTTCCCATTCGGTCATGGCTTGAGCTACACCACCTTCGCAATTAACAATGCACAGTTAACAGTTAACAACGATCAGCCAGCTGTTACCGTTGAGGTTAAGAACACTGGTGCTGTAGCTGGTGCTCAGGTCGTTCAGCTCTATGTGCAGGATGTCAAGGCTAGTGTCGATCGCCCAGTCAAGGAGCTCAAGGCCTTCCAGAAGGTATTCCTCCAGCCGGGTGAGACCAAGACTGTAACTTTGGCACTCAACGAGCGTGCATTCCAGTTCTACGATGAGGTCAGCAAGGGTTGGAAGGCTGAGCCAGGTAAGTTCAACTTCCTCATCGGTGCTTCTTCTCAGGATATTGCACAGACCGTTTCGTACGAACTCAAGTAATCAGAATGACTTTCTTTCGATGAAATCCATTCCTGTGAGATAAAATCATAAAAAAGATAGGGCAAAATTTGCTATTCTCAGCAATTTGCCCTATCTTTGTGCCGTAAAAATCCTTATTTTACGATCACTCTATTAGAATATTATAACTAATAAATACCTGATTCACTAATGAAAAAAACATTTCTTACACTTGCCGTAGGTGCATTGGCACTGGCAAGCTGCCAGAACAATTCTGCTCCTAAGGTGGCACCAGCTATTCCTCAGGATCCGCAGATCGAGAAGAACGTACAGGAGTGGCTCAAGAAGATGACCCTGGATGAGAAGGTAGGTCAGATGCTTGAGTTGAATCTTGACCTCTTGGGTTCGGTCAAAGCTAAGCCTGGAACCAAGATCGATCGTAACAAGCTCAAGGCCATCATGCAGCAGTTTGGTGGCACCAAGCCTGAGCAGATCGACGAGATGTGCGCCAAGACTGACGAAGAGATTGAAGCACTTATGGGCAACTATGGCCTCGATATCTACGAAGGCGATGCTCCACGCGAGTGGACCATCAACGAGGTTGCCCTCGACTCGATGATCGGCAAATGGAAGGTCGGTTCTATCCTCAACGCTCCAGGTCGCGCACTCGGCCCAGAGAAGTGGAATGAGATCATCGCCAAGATCCAGGAGAAGTCGATGGAGTATATCGGCATCCCATGTATCTATGGCCTCGATAACAACCATGGCGTGACATACGTGGCTGGCGGTACACTTTTCCCTCAGAATATCAACGTGGCTGCTTCTTTCAATACCGACCTCGCATACACCTCTTCAGAGATCTGTGCATACGAGAGCCGTGCCGCTAACTGTCCATGGGTTTACAATCCTACTATTGACCTCGGTCGTGATCCTCGCTGGTCTCGTATCTGGGAGAGCTATGGTGAGGACGCTATCGTCACCTCTCGCATGGTCGAGGCTGCTGTCCGTGGCTATCAGGGAGAGGATAACAACCACATCGATGGCAATCACGTGGCTACCTCTGTCAAGCACTACTTCGCTTATGGCGCTCCTTGGACGGGTAAGGATCGTACCCCTGCATACATCTCACCTTCAGTACTTCGCGAGAAGTATTTCGAGCCATTCAAGAACGCTATCAAGGCGGGTGCTATGACCATCATGGTCAACTCAGCTTCGATCAACGGTGTGCCAGTACATGCTTCTTACGAGTACCTCACCAAGTGGCTCAAGGAGGACCTCAATTGGGACGGCATGATCGTTACCGACTGGGCCGATATCAACAACCTCTATCAGCGTGAAAAGGTAGCTAAGGATAAGAAGGACGCCATCCGTATCGCTATCAATGCGGGTATCGATATGAGCATGGATCCATATAGCGTTGACTTCTGCATCCTCCTCAAGGAGCTCGTAGAAGAAGGTGCTGTGCCAATGTCTCGTATCGATGACGCTGTGGCTCGTATCCTCCGCCTCAAGTACCGCCTGGGTCTCTTCGATGCTCCTGACACCAAGATGGCCGAGCACCCTGACTTCGCCGCTGCCAAGTCTGCAGAAATCTCTCTTGCTGCAGCTGAGGAGACCGAGGTACTGCTCAAGAACGAGGGCATCCTTCCAATCGCACAGGGCAAGAAGATCCTCGTTACTGGTCCTAATGCCAACCAGATCCGCTGCCTCAATGGCGGTTGGAGCTACACCTGGCAGGGTAGCAACGATCCTGAGTTCGTAGAGCAGTACAACACCATCTATGAGGCACTCAGCAACAAGTTCGGCGCTCAGAATGTCATCCTCGAACAGGGCGTGACTTACAACGAAAAGGGTTCATGGTGGTCAGAGAACGAGCCTCAGATCGCTAAGGCTGTCAGCGCAGCCAGCCGTGCAGACATCATCGTGGCTTGTATCGGTGAGAACTCATACTGCGAGACTCCAGGCAACCTCACTGACCTCAACCTCTCACAGAATCAGAAAGATCTTGTCAAGGCTCTCGCTAAGACCGGCAAGCCTATCGTCATGATTATCAATGGTGGCCGTCCACGTCTCCTCGCAGACATCGAGCCATTGGCTAAGGCTGTGGTCGACATCTTCCTCCCAGGCAACTATGGTGGCGATGCATTGGCTAACCTCCTCGCAGGTGACGCTAACTTCTCGGCTAAGATGCCATATACCTATCCTAAGGAGATCAACTCATTGATCAACTACGACTACAAGGTTTCAGAGCAGGTCAGCACCATGGCTGGTGCATACGATTACGATGCCAAGGTTACCCAGCAGTGGCCATTCGGCTTCGGTCTCTCTTACACCACTTACGAGTATAGTAACCTCAAGGCTTCTACTTCCGACTTCAAGGCTGGCGATGAGCTCACCTTCACCGTCGATGTCAAGAACACCGGTTCGGTAGCAGGCAAGGAGCCAGTGCTCCTCTACAGCAGCGACCTCGTAGCTTCAATGGTTCCAGATAGCCGTCGCCTCCGCGCCTTCACTAAGGTAGAGCTTCAGCCAGGCGAGACCAAGACCGTCAGCCTCACTATCAAGGCCAGCGACCTCGCATTCGTAGGTGCTGACTGCAAGTGGATCCTCGAAGCTGGTGAGTTCGCTATCACCGTCGGTGGTCAGGCAGTCACCATCAATGCGACTGAGACCAAGGTCTGGGATACTCCAAATATCTGATTTGAAATCCTAACGGACGTCCTGCCTTCATGACGTCCGTTCCCGCAAACAATAATGGACGTCTTGCCCCCAAGATGTCCATTATTGCATTTAATAAAGTCCATTTTGAGTCCACGGCGTCCATTCCCGGATCATGGCATCGTTGTCACGGTACCGTGATAGATATGCCTCGATCCGGGAATGGACACCGTGGACTCAAAATGGACCTTTATGTTGTCATTATGTCATCGGTCGGAACTTCCTGCCAATCAAACTCGGCGATCAGGTCTTGTGCAGCTACCGGTTCGGGGTGTTCGATGATGCCGGCATAGAATGCCAATCGGCCCAAGATCTGTTCCGCGGAGTTTTCTTTGCGTAACTCTCCCAGGTCAAGGCTCTTGTCGCGCTTGCATAGACGCTGGTTGTCCTGATTGCAGAGCAGCGGGATGTGACAGAAAGAGGGAGGTGTGAACCCTAAGAGTTCATGCACATAGATCTGCTGCGGGACGGAGAGAAGCAGGTCGCGGCCTCGCACCACTTCGGTAATGCCCATCAGCGCGTCATCGACCACCACAGCCAGTTGGTAAGCCCAGGCGCCATCGGCGCGGCGGAGGATGAAGTCACCGCAGTGAGTAGCAAGGTTGATGCTGTGTGTGCCATAATGCCCGTCGGTGAAGGAGATTTCTTTATCGGGGACGATGAGGCGGGTAGCGGGCTTTCTTTGTGAGAAGTTAGTAGTTAGGAGTGAGGTGTTGTTAGTTGGGCGACAGGTACCTTTATATACTACGCGTCCGTCGCTCTCATGCGGTGCCTGTGTGGCCATGATGTCTGCACGGGTGCAGTAGCACGGATAGGTAAGGCCGAGGTCTCTCAGCTGCGAGAGATATTGCTCATAAATCTCTCCGCGCTGGCTCTGGTAGTAAGGACCTTCATCCCACGTGAGACCAAGCCAACGGAGGTCGTCCATGAGCTGATCGGCATATTCCTGTCGGCTGCGCTGTGGGTCGATGTCCTCGATGCGAAGCACCCATGCGCCCCCCTGACTCTTAGCAGAGAGCCAGGAGAGGAGTGCGGCATAGACATTGCCAAGGTGCATACGACCCGTAGGAGAGGGGGCAAAACGTCCTTTCATAGTTTGCTATTTGTAGTGTATTGGGCAGCAAAGATAGTGTTTTAGGATGAAGAATGCAAGAAAATTTGGAAGTTTCAGCAAAAGCGTGTATCTTTGCAACGTTTTTAGTTCTTCATTTTACATTTTTAATTTTACATTTTAAGTGTTACAGGATTGGTTGCCAACGTCAGCCAAGGAAGTGCAGCTTCGTGGTTGGGACGAACTGGATGTCATACTCTTTTCGGGGGATGCCTACGTGGATCATCCGTCCTTCGGTGCAGCGGTCATCGGGCGAGTGCTCGAGGCGGCTGGCTATCGTGTGGCCATCGTACCGCAACCTGACTGGCATGGAGACTATCGCGACTTCAAGAAATTAGGAAAGCCAAGGCTCTTCTTTGGCGTGTCGCCTGGCGCGATGGACAGCATGGTCAATCACTATACGGCCAACCGTCGCCGCCGGTCGGATGATGCCTATACGCCGGGTGGAAGATTCGGAGCGCGTCCGGATATGCCATCGATCGTTTATAGTAAGATCTTGCGAGAACTGTATCCTGACGTACCTATCGTGCTGGGTGGCATTGAGGCTTCATTGCGCCGACTCTCACATTATGACTACTGGGAGGACCGGCTCCGTCCGTCGCTGCTGATGGATAGCGAGGCGGATATCATCACGTATGGCATGGGAGAGAAGGTGACGACCGAAATCGCTGCGCGACTTTCGGACGCAGTTAGGAGTGAGGAGTTAGGAGTGAGGAGTTATAGCTTGCCTGAAAAGATTGATCTTCTCAAGGATATCAATCAGGTAGTCTGCCGAAGGCCGCTGAGCGAGATCCCGAAGGATCCTGACGGCGTGCATGATATCGTATTGCATCCTTTCGAGGAGTGCCTGAAGAACAAGAAGAAGCAGGCAGAGAACTTCCGTCACATCGAGGAGGAATCGAACAAATGGCATGCTGCACGTATCTGGCAGCAGACGGGTAATGTGGCTATCCTGGTCAATGTGCCATACCCTCCGTTGAGCACCGAGGAGGTGGATGCTTCTTTTGACTTGCCATACACCCGCATGCCTCACCCTCGCTATAATGGCAAGGTGATCCCTGCATACGAGATGATCCGTCACTCGATCTGTATGCATCGTGGCTGCTTCGGTGGCTGCGCGTTCTGTACGATCTCGGCTCATCAGGGCAAGTTTATCTCATCTCGTAGCAAGGAAAGTATCGTGCGAGAGGCCATCAAGGTGACGCAGATGCCTGACTTCAAGGGCTATATCAGCGACTTAGGAGGCCCGTCTGCCAATATGTATCAGATGCGAGGCAAGAACCTCGCGATCTGTGAGAAATGCAAGCGTCCTTCGTGTCTGCATCCTCAGGTGTGTCCGAACCTCAACGCCGACCATGCACCGTTGCTCGAAGTCTATAAGGCGGTGGATGCATTGCCAGGCGTGAAGAAGTCCTTCATTGGTAGTGGCGTGCGCTATGACCTGATCCTGCACGAAGGCAAGGATGGCGAATTCATGGCCTGCAATATGCGCTACGCGGAGGAACTGATCCGCAATCATGTCAGCGGTCGACTGAAGGTGGCACCGGAGCATACCAATCCGGAGGTGCTCAACGTGATGCGCAAGCCGTCGTTTCAGCAGTTCCATCAGTTCAAGCGCATCTTCGACGAGGTGAACCGCAAGTACGGACTCAAGCAGCAGATCATACCTTATTTTATTAGTAGCCATCCGGGCAGCAATGAGGTAGCGATGGCGGAGCTGGCTGCTGAGACCAAGTCGCTCGACTTCAAGCTGGAGCAGGTGCAGGACTTCACGCCGACGCCGATGACCGTCTCGACCGAGATCTGGTACAGTGGGTTCCATCCTTACACCCTCGAGCCATGTTACTGTGTACACAGCCAGGAAGAGAAACTGCGTCAGAGAGCCTATTTCTTCTGGTATCAGCAGGAAAATGTGCCGAAACTGCGAGCTTCGCTCATCAAACTGGGTCGACGAGATCTGGCAGAACGACTGTTTGGCATGAATGTTGCAGGACGTTATAATGCAGGTGCATCGGGTAAGTACAATGCCAATAAGTCAGGCGGAGGACCGATGGGCAAGCAGAATCAGGGCAAGAGCAAGCCGAACAGGTATGACCGAGGCAGTCGCTCGAACCCCAAGAAATAACTATTAACTATTAACTTTTAACTAATAAAATGTATTTACTTGTCATTTTATTCGCCGTCGCAGGATGGCTCGTACAGTGGAATCTGAAGCGTAAGTTTGAGCGATATAGTCAAACCCCTATCCGTTATTCGGGTGCTGAGGTGGCTCAGCAGATGCTCGATAGCTTTGGCCTTCACGATGTGCGCATCACCCATGTCGATGGCCAGTTGACCGATCACTACAATCCGATCAACAAGACACTCAACCTTAGCGACGCGGTCTTTTCAGAGCGTAACATCGCTGCTGCCGCCGTTGCTGCTCATGAGTGCGGACATGCCGTGCAGCATGCTACAGCCTACTCTTGGCTCACGCTGCGTAGCAAGATGGTGCCAGCAGTCAACTTCTCAAGCCGCGCTGCTCAGATCATCATCTTCATTGGTATCTTCACTATCGAAGCATTCCCTGCCTTGATGTGGGCAGGCATCGCACTTTTTGCAGTCACCACGCTCTTCACCATCGTTACTTTGCCTGTCGAGATCGATGCCTCACAGCGTGCTTTGGCATGGCTCGATCGCAGCGGAATGACCTCGTATGAGTCGCACAAGGAAGCCAAGGGCGCACTCAAGGCTGCCGCATACACCTACGTCGTAGCAGCGCTCTCTTCTATCGCTACATTGGTATATTATGTCATGATGATGCTGGGTCGTAGCAGAGACTAACCTAGAGTAAAAAATCCTGCTTTGAGATATTTATATACCGTATTTTGCAATCATGCGTTGCATAATACGGTATTTTCTGTTGCTATACCTCTTTTTTTGAAGAAAAGTTTGGTCAGTTCGTTTTAAAAACGCATATTTGCAGTTCCTAATGGATGTAATGAGTGTTCCATTAGTATCAATCTTATACTTACATTTTTAATTTTACATTTTAAATGTATCAGCGCAGCAAGGACATCAAAGACTTGACAATGGAGAAACCCTATCTCTCCATTGGTGAGGTTGCGGAGAAATTTGATGTCAGTACAGATCTGCTGCGCAAATGGGAGGCGGCATTCCCCCGCTACCTGCATCCGCGTCGCACAGGGCGTGACAGCCGACTATATAATCATAAGGACGTGCAGCAGGTGGCTGCCATCTACCGGTTGATCCGCATCGAAGGCCTTTCGATCGATGGCGCCAAGCGGAGGCTCAGCCAGGGAGATGTTTCAGAATTGCAGGACCGGCAGGAGGTGATCCAGCGACTTCAGATGTTGCGACAGAAACTCCTTGGAATCATTGAGGAACTGGATCCTGCTCCGACACAGACGCATATTACATACACACCTTATCAAGAGACTCCAGAAGGTCTCGCCCAAAATTGAAAATCAAACGATCACAACTATTGTAGTCATGGAAGCAAAGTGCACACCCGAAGAGGGTCAGCGAATCGTGGAACAAGACCGTTCCGAGTTCTTTGACCGAGTAGCAGAACTGATTCCTGCCAATGAGATTCCTCGTATTGAGGCAGCTTACGCCTTTGCTGCAGAGGCACACTCTGCACAGATACGCAAGTCGGGAATTCCATATATCACGCACCCTATTGCGGTTGCTCGTGTCGCTCTGGTCGAGTTAGGCTTGAAGACTAATTCGGTCATGGCTGCCCTGCTGCATGACGTTGTGGAAGATACAGAATATACGGTGGAGGATATTCAGCGTAACTTCGGTCCGGATGTGGCAAGCCTGGTGCAGGTACTTACCAAGAATACCGACGGCAACTATAAGGTCAGCAAGCAGATCGACAATTTCAAGCAGATGCTTGACAGTATCAACTACGATATCCGCGCATTGCTTATCAAGTTGGCCGACCGTATGCACAATATGCGTACCTTAGGTTCGATGCGTACCGACAAGCAGATGAAGATCACTTCGGAGACCGACTACTTCTATGCTCCTCTGGCCAACCGCCTCGGCCTCTATGACATCAAGTCGGAGCTGGAGAACCTCTCGCTGAAGTTCCGTTCACCTATCGAATATGCACGAATCGACAAGAAGATCAGCCGATACATGGAGATGCATGCCGATGACATCGAGTCGTTCATGCAGCCGATCCGCCTGATGCTCCGCGAGCGTAAAATCAATGCACGTGTCTATGCACGTCCTCGTTCTGTCTATGCATTGTGGCGTAAGATGCAGACATCGGGTCAAACCTTCAAGGAGCTCGACCATGTGCATCAGGTACACATCGTCTTTGAGTTCGATGACACCATGCCTCTCACTGAGAAGGAGCAGTGTCTGCGCATCTATAGCTGTCTGACCGACTTCTATAAGGAGCGTCCTTATTCGATGATCAACTACATCGACCAGCCGAAGGAGAATGGCTATCAGGCGCTCCATGTGCAGGTGATGACTATGATGGGTCAGTGGGCCGAGGTGCATATTTGCACGGAGGAGATGGACCTCAACAGCAAGCGAGGCTGTATCTCTGACCGCAGCGATAGCGTGGAAGGTTGGATCCAGAAGTTCCGCAGCGTATTGCGCGACGTGGCTCAGTCGGGCATGGAAGGCGGCTTTATGGATTCGGTGATCTCTTCGTTCTATCATGATGACATCATTGCCTTTACACCTAAGGGCAACAGCATCGTACTTCCTACTGGTAGTACCGTCCTCGACTTCGCTTACGAGATCCATACCAATGTGGGTAATCATGCCAAGTATGCACGTGTCAATGGCAAGCTCGTATCCATCTTCACCGTCCTGAAGCGTGGTGACCGTGTGGAGATCGGTACGGATGAAGGTCAGTTGCCAGAGGCCAGCTGGCTGAAGCATATCACGACCTATAAGGCTCGTCGTAGCATCTCTGTATCGCTCAACAAGAGCGGTATCTCGATGGAAGAGTTCCCATTTGAGCTCTGTCCTGATTGTAACCCACTGCCAGGTGATGAGATCATGGGCTTCAAGCGTAAGGACGGTTCGATCCTGGTGCATAAGCGCAACTGTAAGGAGGCCATTGCTCTCTCGGCAGCAGAGGGCGATACTATTGTCGACGTAGTGCTCCCAATCCTTCCTGGCCGTACCTATAGCACCCGCATCGAGATCAACTCCGTCGATCGCAATGGCCTGCTCATGGATCTGGTCAATATTATCTCCAACGACCTGCACCTGAGCATCGACGAGCTGAATACCGTCACCACCGACTACATCGTCCGCACCATCGTCAAGATGCGCGTCCCTTCGGCTTACGAACTGATCGAGGCCATCCGCACCATCGAACAGGTGCCAGGAGTGGAAGAGGTACGTGCGCTATAAAAAATAAAAATGTAAAATGTAAAATTTAAAATTGATAGAGCTGCTGCCGAAAGATAGATGGATAAGGGATCTCAAACAATTTTACATTTTAAATTTTTCATTTAAACAATGAAAGTAATTGCAATAATTCCCGCTCGTTATGCGAGCACCCGTTTCCCTGCCAAGCCATTGGCAATGTTAGGCGGTAAGCCTGTCATACAGCGTGTCTATGAGAAGGTGGCGCCTCTGGTGGATATGGCTGTCGTAGCTACTGATGACGCTCGTATCTATGATGCAGTTGAGGCATTCAATGGCCGTGTGGTGATGACAAGCACGGAGCACAAGAGCGGCACTGACCGCGTGCAGGAGGCTTATCTGAAGGTCACTGAGGCGCTGGGAACACAATATGATGTGGTCATCAATGTGCAGGGTGACGAGCCATTCATCGCGGCTCAGCAGATCCGTGCGGTGGTCGACTGCTTCATGGATCCCCAGACCGATATTGCCACGCTTGTCAAGCCATTTCACCCAGAGGATGGCCTGGAGGCGTTGCTCAATCCTAACTCTCCTAAGGTAGTGGTTAGTCCTAAGGGACAGGCGTTGTATTTCAGTCGCTCGGTAGTGCCATACCTTCGTGGAATCCCACAGGAGGAGTGGCTGCAGAAATATACCTTCTTCAAGCATATCGGTCTTTATGCTTATCGGCCAGAAGCATTGGCACGTATTACTGCCATGCCACAGACTCCACTCGAGCAGGCTGAGAGCCTGGAGCAGTTGCGTTGGCTGGAGAACGGTCTTCGCATTCTCGTCCGTCAGGTCGATATTGAGACCGTCGGCATCGATACGCCAGAAGATCTGGAGCGAGCAGAGAAATTCCTGATGGAACAGAAACGCATTAAAGGCTCATTGTAATGGAACAATGGATTGAGAATACCTTCGGCATGAGCATCAATGAGATGGATACATGGATTCGTCTGTGTGTCATCCTGGGCATCGTGCTGTTTTCATACCTTGTACAGCTGCTGTTCAAGAAGGTTATCGTGCCGGTAATCCGCAAGGTGACTGAGAAGACGAAGGCGGAGTGGGACGATATCTTCTTCGACGATGATGTCTGCAACACCTTCTCACGCATCCTGCCTGCAGTTATTCTGACGGCAGCCCTGCCGTTTGCCGTTGATGGCATGGTGGGCGTGCTGGTGGCTCGTCTCACACTCATTTATATTATTGTCACCTTCTGCCTTTTTCTTACGGCCATCATCCGTGCCGTCTTCAATCTGTTTGTGCATCGCAAGGAGGAGAAGGCGCAGTCGTTGGGCGGCATCCGTCAGACGTTCGTCATCATTGTCTGGGTCATCGGAGCTATCAATATTGTGGCTGTCATCATCGACCGTAATCCGGTCTATCTGCTCACCGGTCTCGGTGCTGCGGCTACGATCCTGATGCTGGTCTTTCAGGATTCTATCAAAGGTCTGGTGGCTGGCATTCAGCTTTCGTTCCAGGACATGGTGCGTGTGGGCGACTGGATCGAGATGCCTTCGCGCAATGCCAATGGCGTAGTGACCGAGATTACGCTCAATACGATCAAGGTGCAGAACTGGGACAATACCATCGCCATGCTTCCACCTTATGCATTGATGCAGGAATCCTTCCTCAACTGGCGTGGTATGCAGGACAGTGCAGGCCGTCGTTTCAACCGTTCAATCAACATCGATATGCATTCCGTCCGCTTTTTGACCGATAAGGAGGTGGCCGACTTCATAGCTAAGCAGCGTCTGCCACAGGAAGCAGCTGATCGTGCTGGTACGGTCACCAATCTGGAGGCGTTCCGCTATACTATGGAACAGTATCTGCGTTATTGCGAGGATGTTAACTCGAAAATGACTTTCATGGTGCGCAATCTTGAAAGTGGCTCAGAGGGTATTCCTGTCGAGTTCTATGCATTCACAAATACGAAGGAATGGATTCCTTATGAGCACTTTCAGGCTCAGCTCGTAGAGTACGCTCTCGCTTCACTTCCATTGTTCAACCTGCTTCCATACCAGCGTGGAAGCGATTTTCATCGCAGCCTTGACTAAGACAGTAATCAAATAGAGTTTTTGTATTCAGAAATACATCTACAAAAGAAGATAAAAACATCCTTCGCATTATAGCGGAGGATGTTTTTCTTGTTCGCCCAGCATGGGCATACTCTAACGGGTGCAAGTCCCTAAGCCGCCCTGATAACGGGAAGGCTTCAGCCAAAGACAAGGGTGTCCGTGGCGACGCGGAATCTGAAGGAAGTCGGCGGCAAACATCTGCTT
>JAZRVB010000104.1:0-19607 GCA_045598885.1 Bacteroidales bacterium | reverse complement strand
GGGGGGCAAAACTAGCGAACGTTAGATCTCATCGTTTTATCAAGTTAACATAACATAGATTATGGAATTGCTTGTTTATCCTCAAAAGGGGAGGGGTAAGTCGTTGAAAATTACTTGTATTTTACATTATTAGCAAGCCTGTTTTTTACTTGGAATCAAGACGCATTGCTGCATAATGCAAGTATCTTGTTCATCCATCCGACCAATGGGGAAGGGCAGCTCAGCAAACCACCATTGAACTGTAGGTTCAGCATAGAATAGCGGAAGCGATATTTCGGCTTAAACTTCTCGTTATATACCGACAGGCTTCTTCCATTGATGTTCTCCTCTGCCTTGACCTCGATAGGAATGATGTTTTCTTCATTCTGAATGACAAACTCCACTTCCGCACGACCCTCAGATGTCCAATAGCACGGTGTTTCGTCCTGTAGCTGCGGAAGGAGTGCCTGTAAGGCTGCATTCTCTGCCATCGCTCCCTTGAACTCTGTATAGTTGGCAGATGGATCGAGAACAACAGATGCTGGAAGCTTGGCCAAGCGTCTGAGCAGACCACAGTCGCTGGCATATACCTTGAATGCGTCATTCTCCTCATATGCCTTGAGAGGTACTCCTGGTTTGCTAATATTATATATAATATGTATCATGCCGGCATCCTGAAGCCACATCAATGCATCTTCGTAATCCTTGGAGCGGGCTCCGCTGCGAATGACTTTATAGACGAACTTGCGGTTCTCCTTTGCCAGCTGGGCAGGCAGAGAGTGCCAGAGTGCGTGAATGCGAGGTATCTCATTTGCTGCTGCATACTTTGAGAAGTCTAGCTCATATAGATCAAGTATGTCCTGAAGGATTCTCTCAATCTCCCCGTTGCCACGGTTCTCAAGCATAGCGACTACTGCCTCTGGCATACCACCACAGACCTGATAGCGTCTGTATTCGGTTCGAAGCTTGTTCAAGATGATCTCAGGAAGATGTCCGATCTTATCCAGAGACTCGATGTAATCATATACAGAGGGTTCGCTGGTGCGCAGAAACTCTCTGAAGGTGATAGGGTACATACGCATGATGTTGACCTTGCCCACAGGTACGGTCATTCCTTTTCTGCGTACAGCAACGCCGAGCAGCGAACCTGCTGCTATGATATGATACTGCGGAGCATCCTCACAGAAATACTTCAGGCTGTTAAGCGCTTCTTCACATTCCTGGATCTCATCGAAGATAATGAGCGTACGTCCGGGAAGGATAGGGTCGTCACAGTACAGTGCAAGTTCTTTGATGATGCGTTCCGGTGACTTGGTTGTCTGAAATATCGATTTCAATTCGGGATGACGGTCAAAGTCAAACTTCACACAGTAGTCGAAGCATTCTTGTCCGAATGCTTCCATCACCCATGTCTTGCCGATCTGCCTGGCTCCTTTGAGCAGTATAGGCTTACGATTCTCAGCCTCTTTCCACTGCTTGAATGCATTGATAATATCTCTTTCGACTTTCATAGAATTACACTATTAAGTGCAGATTTGTGTTGACTAAATACACTTTTCAGCACTTAACGGTGCAAAAATACGGATTTTTACGGAAACATCCAAATTATTTTGTCATAAATTAGGATTGGAGGATTCAAATCGATCTTCCAAGGCGGAAAACCATAGTTATGCGTTGCATTTTAGTAGTGTCTTTGCTGTCTCAACTGTCCCTCTTGTCCCACTCGTCCATTTCATACATTCCCGTCCCTTCCGTTGCTGACGTACCTGTTCTATAAAAATGGGACAGTTGTCCGTTACTGTCAGTCACTCTCCTGATATTGTCTCTTTCATGCAGTGTGTGTCTGTGTCCCGATAGACACTCGTTGTCCTACCCAGCTTAATCCAAATGTGTCTCTAAGGGACATAGTCAGAACCCCGTTTCGTGGCAGGTTGATAAGACATTGTCGGTTATCTCCTGACATAGGACATTGCGCTCCATAATATCAGAGAGGTGGATTGCAATTGAGATGCGATAATCATTCACTTGCGTTTCATTTTGAATTATAAGATATGTTTCATTATCAGCTTAATATATGATTTTGACATGCAATATATCCGACATGCGATACGGTTAAACATTCTTAACTTTTCATTTCTTTTCAAACCTTTTCATATTCTTTTCATACCTTTGCCGTCACAACCCGACTTTTAAGAGGTTGCACAAGCATGTTTCTCCCTTCTATTTTATGTATTATGAATGATTCAAACATTACCAGCCAGTCGCCCTACCGTGTAGTACTTCTCAATGAGGAAGATTACGAGGAAGTCATCATGGGCAGATCTCTCCCTTCTGATATTTTCCTGCCCTCAGAGTCCGTAGTAGGAGTGAGAACTACTACCTGTGACGATGACAACTATCGGTGGCTTAAGCAGGATGATGCGGAAGCCTTCCTCGGCAGAAAGACATGCACATTGTGGAGATATGTAAAGATCGGTCGTCTGCATGTAAGAAAAAAACTTGGCAGGAACTACTACGATCGCCGCGAGTTAATAACCCTGCTACACAGTGAGCAAAATAATGCCCTAAGATGAAAAAGAAAAAAATTTCTCATCAGTCGATTAAGGATCAGCTGGCGAAAAGCTCTGGCTCTGCTAATCTCATCGAGTCCGATTATCAGAAAGAGAAGGATTATGCCGACGACTACTTTGTCCTTCAGTCAGCCAACGAGGCACTCGAAGAAGGCCGTAACCAGCCTGAACCCAGAAACCTGTGGCATCAGATCTGGTTTGAGAACGAGATACTCTGCCTGTTTGCCGACTCCAACCTTGGCAAATCAATTCTCGCAGTACAGATTGCGCAGGAGGTAGCTAAGACCGAGAAAGTACTCTATTTCGATTTCGAACTGACTGTCAAGCAGTTCCAGCGTAGATACACAGATCAGGATGGGAACCTTCACCGCTTCCCAGATAACTTGCTTCGTGTACGTAAGCAGATGAATAATCGCACCTGGGAGCGTTTTGACAACAACGTGATCATGGGTATAGAGCAGGCTCTGCTGAAAAGCAACGTGCGTGTTGCCATCATCGACAACATCACCTTCATCAGTGACAAGTTGGAGGATGGCGATGCTGCCATGACACTTATGAGGCGCTTCATCTTCCTGAAGGAGAAATACAACTTCTCCTTTCTGATAGTTGCCCACACGCCAAAGCACTTTCCATATTCTCCGATTACGGAGAACGACCTGTCTGGCAGCAAGAAGCTATATAACAGCTTTGACTCCGTGATAGCCATCGGAAGAAGCATCAAGGGCAGAGGACAGCGCTACCTCAAGACCCTGAAGCAACGTAGCGACGAAGTCTGCTATGACGAGCATAGCGTACTCAACTGCCATATCGAGAAGAAGAATGCATTCTTGTATTTTGTATTCGATGACACTTCTCCAGAACGAGAACATCTGTCAAAACCGACAAAGAACAATCAACAGTATGTGGATGACGTGATGAAACTCTACGGTCAGGGTAAATCGACCCGAGAGATAGGTGAGCTGCTTAACTCCAATAAGAGCACCGTCAATCGTGTGATCAACGAGCATAAGAATGATCCGAAGCCTTTTCGCCAGGGATCAATAGAAGAATGATTATTATGACAAAGAGATCAGACAAGCATTTCTTCCAGCTGCAGCGCCATGGAAGCAACAACACCAAGGCAACCAAATACACCTGCCCAAGCTGCGGATGTAAGCATTCCTTTACCAGATATGTATATTTTGAGAATGGCGAAGCGAAAGAGATAGATGAGACGTGCGGCATGTGCGACCATCAGTCAGGTTGCGGCTACCTCCTTCCTCCACGAGAGTTCTACCGTCTGCACCCTGAACGCCGTATCGACCTGCATAGTCAGGATGGTGTTGACAGACACAAGCCAGTATATACGCCTCCTGAGCGCGAGATAGACTATATCGAGGACAGCAGGATGGCTCAGTTCAACGGTCTGGGCAATAACCTTGTGCTCTTTTTCAATAGTCTTCCTCTTCTGGATCATGATATTCTTTATCGTGTCCTGTCAGACTACAGAATTGGCTCTACCTATAGTAAAGAGATCGTTTACTGGCAGATAGACCTTCGTGGCAGGGTCAGGACGGGTAAGATCATACCGTATGATAAGGAAACCGGACACCGTATTCACGGCAGGTATCCTGTTGACTGGGTTCATGCACGTATGGGACGGGCCTATCAGAGAAAGAGAGGTGAACCGGCGCCTCATTACCATCTGCAGCAATGTCTCTTCGGAGAGCATCTGCTGTCTCGCAGGCAGGATTCCCCTGTGTGTCTGGTAGAGTCTGAGAAAACGGCCCTGCTTTGCGCTATGATATGGCCAGATTATGTGTGGCTGGCAACCGGCGGCATGAACAACATGAGCACAGAGCTGCTGAGCGTGCTCGAAAAAAGGACTGTCACGGTGATACCAGATACAGATGCTTTCAATACATGGAAGGAGAACACTTTCATGTTTCCAGCCTGTAGTGTCAGTATCTTCGACCAGCTGGAAAAAAGAGTCACCGAGAGTGACCGCGCAAAGAAAATTGACATCGGCGATATAGTCGTGAGGTATCTGACGCGCGGTGATACATCATGTCTGGACAGGCTGAGAGCTATAAAATTCTGAGAGTAACAAACATAATACTAACCCTTTAATCTCTATGAGAATCTATAATACAGCAATCAACTTCAATGAAAACCAGCAGAAGATAGAGACCTCTTTACTTTTCACAAGCGGTGCCTTCCCTGATCCGGGAGAGGGCTTCGTAACCATTGCCATGACAACAAATATCGAGGCTACTCTATTCTGTAATCTTATCTGTGCAAAGATCAGCAACGGGATGCATCCTTCTGTAGATGACATACGACGAGAATGGCACTACTTCTCCTTTCTGATAGTGAGCTGCAAGTTCCTGTGCAATGCTTATCCCCAGCTGAATGACAGACCAGACTTTACCAGAGTCAAGGAGGCAGGTATGAGAATCAATGCTCCTGCCTATATGACAGACCCCGACATCGTTTATGCAGACATGCATACCGCATAAACCGAGGACCGACACCTGCAAGTGCCGGTCTATTTTTGTCCTGTCCCATTTTGAGATACCGATGCCACGGGAAACGAGACGGACATAAGACCTCTTTGGGACAGTTGGGACAGCAGAGACATAAGGGACAAAAAAAACTCTGGACGTTAGGCCTAAACCTGGGTCCAGAGTAACTGTATGCGCAGAATTGAGATGATACGTCAGATCTTGGCAACGTCCTCCTCCAAAGAGGCTGCTGGCTTGAAGCTGACAATCTTATGCGCTGGAACGATGACTGTGGTGTTCTGGGTGATGTTACGGGCAACCTTCTCCTTGCGTTCTTTCAGTCCGAAGGTTCCGAAACCTCTTAGTGTGACCTCCTCACCATTGAGGATAGACTCCTTGATGGAGGACATGGTAGCCTCCAGGGCATCCAATGCCATCTCTCTGCTCATGCCAGTTCTGGCACAGATGCTGGTAACTAATTCTGCTTTTGTCATTTTGTTGATTGTTATTATTGGTTATCTTGTTTCTCTTCAGTCTTTGGCCCTGCATGTCTTGTCCTCGACGTAACATGTCGCTGTACATAGATTCCTGCATCATGGAGGATCCTATAGATAGTATTGTTGGATCTAATGCCAACCTTCAGCATGATGGAGTTGATTGGAATCTTTGCCTCATACAACTTTACGATCTGGGCATTACGTTCAGATCGTGACTCGTTCTTGATTTTCACTTTCTTACGATTGCCTCCGTTACGGATTTTGTCCTCTCGCTTCATGAAATCATCTCTGTCCATCGGAAGAGTTCCCCAACGGTACAGAATCCTGGCCTGCTCCGGGATGGAGGTATCAATCTTGTCCTTGATGGAAACGATCCGGAATTTGGTCTTAACACAGTACTCGAAGAGCATGGAAAACTCACGCAGCCCGAACCCTGTCTCACTCATGCCTATAATATAAAGCTCATCCCCTTCACGGAGAGCATCCATAAGCTTCAGCCATTTTGACCTGTAATCCCTTATATCATATACATGCTCAATGAATAGCTGGCCATCAGTACCGATGGTTTTCTCCATCAAGAGACGGTCATCTTCCATCTCCTGCTGTGCAGCTCGTTCTAATAAATAGCCATATTTCATATATAAGTCCGGTGTTAGTAATTTCGAGCGCAAAGGTACACCAATAATCTGCACAAACCAAATTTGAACCCCATTTTTTAAGGCTTTTTAGATAAAATAGACCGCTATGGGCTGGTTTCTCATTTTTTAGATGGAAAAAAGAGAGGGAACAGAACGTTTTTGGTCTGTCTGGTTGGCTGAAATCGATTGGAACTATTTGAAATTTCCGAGATGCGATATTACATATTTTAACATCTGAAATTTTTTGCTTAATTTTTGCTGATTATTTTTTATATATATCTATAAATCAATACAGCATTTCTAATCATTGTATTTTAGCGACATGCGATGTGCGATTATAAGCGCACATGCGCTATATTAACATATATTAAATAATAGCATCTAATTTTTGAGGATCTACAAAATCCCTATACCTTTGCACAATCTTTCACCCCAACAGGGCGATTTTTACCAATAATTATCGTTACAAAACTTCTTTTTTAGTCGAATGATTCAATCTATGCGAAATCAGTGCATGAAACCGATTACCATATGTGTCGGCATGATGGGCAAGCATCTGATCAGGCTTGTTGCCTTTCTCATCTGTCTGATGGTATCATCCACCTCTTGCACGAACCATCAGCCCCAGAAACCTCTGGATAAATGCCTGAACGACTACAGGCATTTTGCCGAGAGTATCTGCGATCAGGAAGACTTGAAGGTGTCAGACTTCCCTTCGGTGATACAGTTCTGGCATTCCTATGAGGACTCGATCTTCACCCTCATAGAAGACTCTGCAAGCCAGATTCAGATGCAGACCCTCTCTGAGGTGGCTGGTTGCAGCCATTCCATACTGGAGAAGCTGAACTCAGTAATCGATACACGCCTGCACGCATATACCGATGTACTGATGCTCCAGAACGCTCTGGCAAGATATGACTTCGACTCAGACATAGATGAATATGCCTACCTCGCCCAGTCATTCTTCTCTTCACTGGACACCATCAGCGTGACCCCTACCACGCCCATGCTGTCAGAGAGGCACTACCTACAGTTCCTCTCCGACTATCTCAACCGAGACTTCGCCTCATGGTACGATGTGCTGGAGTACATGACCGAGGAGGACTATCTGTACCGACAGTACCTCGATGACTACCTCTCCCATTCGGTAATGACATCCCAGCAGATAGTTGCCGATACGGAAGAGATCGTCGGCCAGATGATGGACGGCTCCCATAACGGTTGCTTCCCGTACAAGGAACTCGTGATCTTCATGGCTTCGAGAACCAACCGCCGCATCATCCAGCAGGCAGACACCTGCCTCGCCTCCATCGAGACAGGAGAGATCAACGATGCCCAGAGCGGAACCAAGGCAATACTCTCTGCCCTTACCCCATTCACTTCCTTCAATGCTCTTCTGATAGTTGTCCGCACCGACGAGCAACGCTCGAAACTCAACGACATAGGAAGACGCATTCCCAAAGCCATGCGCAAACTGGAGGAGCAGCACATAGAGTTTCCTGAGCCTCTCGACAGCCTGCCCAATCAGCTCCTGAAGGAATACGTCAACTTCATTATCAATCAGTAGCATGAAGAAGATCATAGGAATAGACCTCGGAACCACAACATCCTGCGTAGCGGTTTGCGAATGCGGAACAGCATCCGTGATAAGCACCCACAGCGGCAGTGGTTCCAGCAAGGTTATGCCATCTATCGTAGCATATACTGACCACGGCTTGAAGGTCGGTGAGATGGCTCGACGTCAGGCCGTGCTCTATCCGACACAGACCATCAGCAGCATCAAGCGCTTCATGGGCAAGACCTACGAGGATGCAAGAGACGAGGCTGAGCGTATGCCATACAAGGTAACGGCTGACGAGAACGGTGAGGTCATAGTACACGTCAATGACCATAGACTGACCCCTCAGCAGGTGTCAGCCGACATCCTGAAGAAGCTGAAAGAGATAGCAGAGGACTATCTGGACTGCGGCATCGATGAAGCCGTGATCACCGTACCTGCCTACTTCAACCAGATACAGCGTCAGGCTACCAAGGATGCTGGATTCATAGCAGGTCTGAAGGTACGTGAGATTCTCAACGAGCCTACGGCGGCAGCCCTGGCATACGGCATCGGGGAATCAGGAAGCGGCAAGACAGCCGTCTTCGATCTTGGTGGCGGCACCTTCGATATTTCCATCCTCGAATGCGAGAACAGCATATTCACAGTGCTATCTACCCGTGGTGACGTACATCTGGGCGGCGATGACCTGGACCATATACTCATGGATCATGTCATCGACCAGTTCGACAGAAAGCACCATACAGATCTACGAAAAGACCCTCGCGCCCTTCAAATGCTGAAGGAGGCCTGCGAACGTGCCAAGATAGACCTTGACACCTACGAGTCAACGTCCATCATCATACCGAACATTACCCAATCAGACGGTAGGTCACTGCATCTGGAAACCATCATAGACCGTGATGAGTTCGAGGAGCTATGCCTTCCTCAGCTGAACACGTGCATCCCTCTGTGCGAGAAAGCACTTCGGGAAGCAGGTGTAAGCGTGGAAGACATAGACAACG
This sequence comes from Bacteroidales bacterium, assembly GCA_045598885.1. Lineage (GTDB taxonomy): Bacteria > Bacteroidota > Bacteroidia > Bacteroidales > UBA3663 > Liminaster. The sequence continues at coordinate 10,878 of JAZRVB010000104.1, read as the reverse complement.
TGCTTCTAGTTGGAGCACCGACACAGATGCCTCTGATCCGAAAGATGGTACGCAAGTTCTTTCATCGTACTCCCCTGACCATCGACAACCCGGAGGAGATCGTGGCCAAGGGTGCAGCCATCCAGGGTGGCATCATCAACGGTGACGTTCACGGCAAGCTGCTGCTCGACGTGACACCTCTTGCTCTCGGAGTGATGGCAAGACAGTCCATCGGTTCGGCAATGACTCCTTGCTGGATCATACCAGAGAACTCTACCTTGCCGACAGAAAGCGAAGAGACATTCTCCACAGTCCAGGACTATCAGAAAGCCGTGGACTTCACCATCGTACAGGGCTCATCGACCAACGACATTGAACCTACCGTCATTGGCAGCCTTCATCTGGAGAACATCACTCAGGAACAACAGGGCAAGCCAGTGTTTCATGTGGTGTTCAAGATAGACATCAACGGCGAGATAACCGCGTCTGCCCGTGACGAGAAGACCGGCGAGCTGCAGCAGGTGCCACTCAGATACCACGGCAAGCTGACGGACAAGCAGCTCCGTGACATGCGGCGTGAGTCCAAGGAACTGGGAGAAAGGTACGCCCTTCAGGAATGGCAGGAGTTTGTCAGCCGTACAGACGAGAAGCTGGCTCCCGTCAGAGAGTTCATAGACAAGAACAACCACGGCCATGACCGTGAGACATCGAGACTGAAATCCATATTACAACAATACGACGAGCATTGCCTCTCCCATAATCAGGAGGTGGCTACAATGCTGGCCGACAAAGCTTTATCTCTTTACCAGACTGCGTTGAAAATTGATCCTTACTAGCACTTTCATATTAACCAAATAATTAATAACAATGTGTGACTACGATCAATTGACGGTCTTTATGGCCGCATCGCGTTCAACGCTTTTTTCCTCTAAGCCAAAGGAACATCCTTGTGCAGAAGCCTACGAAGAGTTAATCTATCAGCTGGACAAGGAAATGGATGTGGAAGAGGTAGTGGAAAACCTCGAAAAGGATGATAACATCCTGCTCCTCTTTGTCCATACTCCTTCGGAGTCATGCCTGGAGCAAAGCTGCATCAGTGCAATCCTGAAGAACAACACAGAATTCTCTGTCCACATCCATGCCCTCACCAACTACAACGGCAAAGTGGACAAAATCTATGTCCAGAACTACCAGGACATCGACTACTTCACGGAAGTCATGAGAGCCTCGGTAAGAGAAAAAGCAAACATGGATCCTCTCAATGTGAAGCATCTCGTTTCCGACAGAGATCTCATCAAGGCCCTCATGGGTTAACACTCTCTCTATTACAATGGATATGCAGTGAGCAACGCTGCATACTCCATTTCCCCTAACGTCACACGACAAAACTTTTTTTATATGAAAGTATATTACCTTTTATTCTACATGAGCCTGTTCCTTATCGTCATGGCAGGCAGTTTTATCAGAACACGACGCAAGCAGACTTACAGACGGCTGCTCGTATCACTGTGTGGGTTACCATCCAGAAGGATAGCCTTCAGACACTCAACGTCAATCGTGCTGATGTCCTTCTGCATCATTAACTTGTACATGTTCAGTTTCTTGACCACGCTTCCGGCGTTCATACTGGGCTGTGCGATCGTCAAGGAGTCCATCTCTGAGTACCTGGCCAGATTCATGCGCAAGTACACTAATGTAGTGTTCTTGTTTGTAGTATTGGCTATTGCAGCCATATACTTCTGGCTGAAGATAGTGTCATGGAGGCTCATCCTTCTCTATGCCCTCATCGACACCTATTCAGGCTACTACATGGAGAGGGTGTCTCTGGAGAAGGAAATAAGCAATGATGCAGACTATGAGATCGTGGATAAGGAAGATAATCATTGACCGCTGGATCAAGGATTATCAGAAGAAGGAGCATGAGCGCATACGCCTCCTGACGGAAACAATAAGTGAATCTCTCGTGCAGCTCAGCACCTTCGCGTACCTGTGCGGTGAGTCTGAGCATATAGTCAGGACATGGGCAGAGAACAACGTCCTACTCACAATGGAGATAAACGGTGTTCACTATCTCCCCGGTTTCTATATGCTCAGGATACTGACCGATCCCGTCCATGGCCTTCAGCTGGCTCCTCTCGGTGCCACGCCTCTTACCCCAGACCAGATCAAAAGAAGACAGATTACCTACACAACAGACTTCAGCTTTCAATGAAACAGGCTCAGACATCATAAAATTACAACGACTATGTACACTTGGACCATGAGCTGGCTGGAGCGCAAGAAAGAGTTCCTGCACGACCAGCAGGTCATGGAACCCATGCGACAGTACACAGCCAGCAGACTGAGGAAAACCATGAGGAAGGTAAAGACCTTCCCTCATTTTCACATGGAGGAGGTCTCAACACCTTCCAAGAACAGGTATCTGTTGCTCTTCAGGTTCGCAGACCGACAGGCCTGCCGTGAGTTCAGATACCAGTTCATGTCATTCGCACTAATCCAGAGCGAGAAAGGTGTTTTCGTCTTCTCTTCCTTCGAGGGCTCGGACGAAGAGACCGGCTCTGTGATGTTCATTCCGCATTTCTTCTCCAGATATGCAGAGAGAACAGGTCAGAGCTTCCTCTCTCCTATGTCATGTATCGTGACATACCTGACCCGAAACTTTCCGGCTATGGCATGTAGGAATGCACTACCATTCACCTCAGATACGGCATGTACCTCCTATGAGGTATGTGCCGCCTCCAAGGATGGCGTAGGGCTTGGGCTATGTGACCCGACCGACAAACACTGCATCCTGCTGAAGACCTTCATCACATTCGATATGTTACGATCAGCCCAACGCGATGACGTGTATGAATGCATGTCAATGCGTCTGCCTGACCCGTACAGACACACTCATGCGAATAACGTCTTGCGACCAGGATTGAAAGTACCATTCGTCAATTATTTTGCTTATTAAAAATAAAAAAAAGGGCTTCAGTCCTCTTTCGAAATCGAAAGAATCTATTATGAACAGCAAGAATGCAAAAAAAGACTTAAATGTGGTCAATTCTATTTTAATCTCGTGGATGCGCTCGATTGTCCAAGGATGGCTAATATTAATATAAAAAAAATAGCCAGTGCTCATCTCAAGTACTGGCTATTCATACTTCGTAACCCTTACAACGAAGGTTCTTGTTTCATTCCTCTGTCTTTGTTTCGTTGAGAGCCGAAAGGATTCCGGCTATCATGCTGTTGCAGACCTTGCGGTCACGTTCCGTGCGCTCATCTGCCTTACCATTAGGGAACAATGGCGCATCCTTACTGCGTCCCAACGTGATATTCAGGTTATGCTGCACTCGCAGATGCAGATATGGTGATACTGCAAACTGATACGAGAAACGTTCAAGGGAAGCGCAGCGAGACTTCATTATACGACCGTAAATACTTCCGTTGTAGTATGAGATGGAGTGATCCAAAACCTCCTCGCTGATCTTGTCGGCAATCGTATTATAGATAGACGCAACGCTTTCAACCTTCTTTGCATAGCTACGAAGACGTGATAGGGCATCTTCGGTGTGTTCCTTCAGATTTACGGCAATGCGATAGTGGTCTTCCACCTTGATGCACTCTGCTGTCTGCGCAATGTTGAACTCCTTCTGAAGATACTTGTTTGTAGCATTGGCAACGACCTTTGTCCAAGCCTTAATGAAGGACTCGCTGCTGATCTCGTCAGCAACCTTGCACAGCACATCCTTGTCTGAGACTTCATTGTATAGCAAATCCAGGTACATTGGCAAGAGTTCGTCCTTGGGAATAAGATTGCATCCGAGTGAGAGAGCCCTCACATATTCGTCACCGAAAAGGTCAAAAAGTTTGATTGCAAGCATGATAGCTTTCTTGTAGTTGGGACGGTCACCAACAAGGTAGGTCATCATCAAGTTCTGGCAGGCAGACATCTCACGTATTTTGGTCAGTTTAGCACGAGCCACACTCATCTGGTTCTCTGCCATCATGCCGATGGCTTCCTCTTCTGCATCTGTACCTTTCATGAACCAGAACATGCCATACTTCAGGTGGTTCATCGGATATGAAATTTCCGACTGAGCAAGCATCACAACCTCCTTGCTACGTTTCACATCACCATCCTTGAAGAGGTTTGTCAGATCTGTCTTGAATGACACATTCCTACCTACGAGGCTCATTGCCTTTATCATATTGCAGTTACGCACTGTTTCATTGGCATCTGCATTTGATGCAATGCCCAGAATCCTGAATGGATTACGCTGAATGAATGTTTTCATATCCCTTGATGTTTTGTTTCTTGAATGGGGCTGGCAGTCGAGAAGACCGCCAACCATTACCTCGCTTTATCCCAACAAGCCTGATGCTTCCTTGACATTGCGGCTCAGCTGGTTCCAAACCCTCTGACATGCTCTTCTCAAATCCTCCTTCGATGGAGATCCCTTCAGCAGTGCCAAAGCGTTGTCAATATAGATGCGTGCCAGTTCCTTGTCCTTCCAATCATGCTTATCGAAAGTGTCGTCATAGTAGTGCATATTGTAGTTCCATCGGTCAAGCCAGTCGATTTCTACCCTCACACTTGCAAACTGGTCAATAATCAGATTGGCAGCAGCTACATCCTGATTGGCACGTGCCAACTCAATACCCCTCTTCAGGAAGTAAAGCATTTCGGAAGTGTATGAATCCTTGTTGCGAAGTCTCAGACGTGGAATTGAATTCAGGAGAACAACCAACTCCTTCTCAATACGCTGCCACTCGGTCTCTACCTCCAGAGTATAGAGCTCTGCAAGCAATGCCCTGAAGTGCTCGATCACTCCTTTGTTTTCCAAGTTGTCCTTTTCTTTCTGGATTGACTTGAAACGAGCCTTCAGCGCATCTACGTTGATACCGCCATTCTCAAGGAGGGCCAGAGAGGTGCGGATGCTTTCCTCACACTCCTTGATACGTTCAAACGCAGCAGAGAATGAAAGGCGATGCGATGTGTCCAGCGTCTTATTTACTTCAATGTCCAGTTCGGGGAAGTAAACCGAGAACTTCATCATCTCTGAAGCATCTGCCATAACAGTTACCTCTGCATTTGATCCTGCTGGAATCACCTGTTCTACATCCTTGCCAGTGATAAGAACGTCAGCAACATGCTCGTAGAGCGCTGTGGGTGAATTTTCCTTGTAGGTCTCTGCATGATATACAGGAATTCTGAGATAGGTGGTAGCGTCATCAGGACGAATGGTCATTGTAGTCTTACGACCTAATGCCTTGCCTATGGCAGGAAGCATACGGTTCTTTTCCAATCCTACGAATGGGAAGAACTTAGGACGTTCATCTTCGCTCCATACACCGAAGCCGTACTGATACGGAAGCGTTACTGATGCGAGTGCTGTTCCCTGCTGAATGGAAAAGCCTGTCAATGTTGTTTTTATGCGACGGCCAAACTTATTCATCAGGTTAATCTCAAATCTGTTACTCTTGTTGGCAACAAGGGCCAGTTCTGCTGCCACACCTCCCCCCTCGTATGGCATTGCACCGCTCTTCCAAGCCTTATCGTCACGAACGAACTCCACTGTCATGCCTTCCTCCACAGCGTCTTCAGCAACCTTCAGTGACACCCAGGTGGTCATGTTGGGGCAGGTAGATTCGTAGAACACCTCGACATCTGTGGCATCAGCATCAGGTTCATCCTGAATATCTGTAGGAACGTCAAGAGTGGAAGCGTAGAGGGCAGCCCCCTTAACAACGGCTGTCATAGGATCCACCGATGTGTCCACATTCTCGGTCAACTGTTCACGGAGCATAGTCCTAAGCTTTGGTGTGTAGGTCGGTCCTCCAACGAGAATGAGATTGCGGATCTGGTCATAACTGATTCCATTATTGTGCAAGAGTTTCTTGCAAATGTCAATGGCACGAGTGAAGTATGGCTCGAGAATTGCCTCCACGTCTGAGCGCTGAATAGTCATGTCAATGATGATTTCCGTCTTATCATCATCATAACCAAGTTCACTGAGGTCAGTTACCAAGTCTGTCGATTCGTTGTTGGACAACTGTATGCGAAGTTCCTCTGCATAAATCTTCAGTGCCTGACGAAGCATGTCAAGCTTCGCAAAATTGCCAACAATCTTGCGGATGTTGTAGTTTTCCTTGATGTAAGGAAGCAGAAGGTGGTCAATGACGGCATTGTCCAGATCCTTGCCGCCCAAGCAGCTGTCACCATCCGTATCAATGACCTGCTGACACCCATTCTCCACTTTCAGCAATGCAGCGTCGAATGTACCTCCGCCCATGTCAAACACGAGCCAGAAACCATTCTTGTCCGTGTTTGTAGCACCATAGCTGATAGCAGCTGCTACAGGTTCCTGGATCAATGCGCAGTGAGTGAAGCCAGCCAGCTTTGCCGCATCCATAGTAGCTGTTTTCTGGATTACATCAAACTTGGCAGGAACCGAGATCACTACACACTTGGCATCGTCAAGTCCTGTTGTGGCAAAGAGTGTCTTGATGATTTCCGCAGACAAATCCTCCGGCGAGAATGTTGTATAGAGATTCTTTGAGCGGTAGAATGCCTGAGTGCCCATCTTGCGCTTGAACTCGCAGAATACGTCAGCACCGGTACGACGCCTGTCATAGGTGCGGACGGCACGCATAACCTGACGATGCATCTCGCTGACGGCAGCATCACCCACCTTCATGACCTTGTTGTGGGTAATAGCCACAACTGATGGTGTGGTGTCCTTCATGGTCACACTCTTGCGAATCACTGGAACGTCATTCTCCATTACTGCAACGGCTGAGTTGGTCGTACCCAAATCCATGCCAATCTTAATCTTGTTGTCGTTCATTGCCTCTGTATGTTATTGGTTTGTATTATCTCCTTGTGAAACAGTAATCTTAGCCGCCTGTATCATGCGTCCGTGGTAATTGATCTGCGGACGCTGGACGGAAGTGATGATGCTCTCGCCTGGCCGCATGTTTTCGTCATCTATGAAGATCGCATCGGCATTCATACCTTCAACAAACGGCTGTCCCAGCATATCCACAAGTTCGATGCCCTCGGATGCGAGGCTTGTCTTTAGTCGCTTGATTCCTGACGTAAGCTGCCTGTAACCTCGGGTGTTCTCATCCATTCTGGATAGATTGTTCTCCAACCTCGCTATCTCAGTTGCAACAGCAAAAAGTCCAAGCTTTGTCACGTACTTCTCTGTGGGCTTTGCTTCCTCGTAGTCCTTTATCTTGGCAGAATAATCCTCCAGTTCTGTCTTAAGGTTCCTTACCAGTCCTTTCTGACGGAGGACGGTACCGACAAGCGTTACGATGATAACCAAAGCAACCGATGTTGTAACAATAAATAATGTACTCATGATGATAACCTTTTTAGTTCCATTACTGGGTAATAACATGTATTTTACTCTATGCAAACTAACGTCCACCTGCGGAACAGGTGCCACATAATGCATAGAGTGTACAATCCAAGAAAATCTATTCAGAAAAGAATGAAAAAGCTCATTTTTTTCTGCGTAATCTATCACCTACCTGCTATTACACGATGATAGCAATTTTTATGAAGTTCTCGGAAATGTAAAACAGAGAAAATGTACATTCGCGTTGAACTCGCAAAAATTGATCATTACGGGCTCTTGTCAGTGACCGGTAGATACCTTTTCAAATGCTCGAAAAGGAAGCCTGTATATATCGACTGGCAGGAGGTCTGCCCTTCGGCGGTCACAGAGCCTTAAGTCTATGAGGTGCCTTGCCAACAGCTTGCCTATGAGGCATAGCCAGGCAGATGGCATCCTGCGGAACAGCACTTCATGGACACGGCACAGTTCCCTTCCTCAAACAGAGCTCCAGCTTTTCAGTCACATATTCAGACTTTTCTTTTCTCGACAGACAGTTGTACGTGCTTCGACAAACTTTGTCTTACATTCATCACACTTTTACCTTTCATCCATTCCTCTGAACCTTCGACGGGAAAGCCCATACGGACAGGCAGCAAGAAGACTGCTCGTTAGCGGTCGCAGAGCCTATTTGTCTATGCGGTGCCTTGGCAACAGATCAGCGATGCCGACGCGCTTGTGACTTGGCACAACGGTAGGCATAGCCGAACAGATGCCATCCTACGGAACAGCACTGCATGGACCCGGCACAGCTTCCTTTGACGATCAGCTCTCTTGCATATTGCCGACCGTCCAGACTTTTCCCGTCTCATTCCTTCCTTCTGATATTATACCTGTTATCTGGGCACTTATACGGGCTTTGGGGTAATATCCACTTTTGGGGACTTAAAGAGACAAAAAAAGGGTGTACCGAAGCACACCCTTCATGGTTAAGGTTAAAAGTTCAGATCAGTTTATTGGATATCGATCATTCTTGATGTGTCAATCACAGGAGTAGGCTCCTTCTTTGGGATGTCGATAGTCAATACGCCATCGTTCATCTTGGCGGTGATCTTATCCTTCTCTACATCTTCTGGTAGAGTGAAGGCCTGCTGGAACTTTGAGTAGCTGAACTCACGGCGCAGATACTTGTGGTTCTTCTTATCATGATCCTCGGTCTGTGTCTTCTTCTCCAGTGCGATGATGAGATTATTGTCATTGTCGAGCTTGATCTGGAAGTCCTCCTTGGTCATGCCTGGAGCCGCAACTTCTACCTTATAATCCTTCTCCTCGTCAATGACATTGACTGCAGGAGCAGTAACGTTCTTCTTGGTGTTGGTCATCCAGAAATCGTTGTCAAAGAAGTCGTTGAACAGCGTTGGGAACCAGTTCTGATCATTGAATCTTGTCATCTGTAACATAATCTTACCTCCTTTCAGTTGGTTTTAGTTAAACATATTTTTCTGGACGTTCAGTTCGGATTCTTTTTGAATCCTTTGCTTTCGCGTTCACTAAAGAATTTGCAATGACCATGCCAAACACAAATCTCAGTAAGAATAAAAACAAATTGTCCCGCCATGGAACAAATTGTCCTTATTGGATGATCAATTTGTCCTAAATCCTATTGCTTTGCTGATCATAAATATTAAAATGCCATTTTATATTTCTCTACAAAAGTATAAAATACTATTTTAATAAATAAGAATTCTGGCCATTTCCTTATCATTTTCCTGAATCATATTCTAAAGAAATGTGTTTTGATGGTTTATGATAATCAAAATAGTCATGTATAATCTGAAGCCACAACATTTTACTGAAAATAGGGAAGAGGTTCACCTTCTTCCTGTTTTTGTTATTTGCACAGTCTTCTTGTTTGTGCTTTGCCTTAGCGGAATGATCGTTTTCTTTTTGTGCCGTCATCCGTTCTCTGACTGAATACTCTTTGATGAAACCTTCCATTCCGTGAAAGTCTTACTTTTTGACTTACATCTCTATTACGTTCAGTTGTTATTTGACTCTCATCTGCCATTGAGCGATTGTAGTACGACTTTGCTTTCATTCTGATCCTTACCATCCTTTACAAAACCCGACTTCATGTCTCTGCTCTTCTTCATTGAATTTTGAGTGGCCGTTACACTTTTGGTTTTTCTACTGCAAATTTCGGTGCCAGCTTCATCATGAATGATTTACGGGGAATGCTTATGGCAATGTCCAATGAACCCCGATAAGAATCTTCCGACATGGTAATGTTGCGTATTCTTCCAAGAACACCTTGGTCACCCCAACTCTGTCACTCGGTAGAGCAGTATAAAAATTCAAAAATGTTTAACTACTTAAAATTCATCATTATGAAGCAGATTGAGAACAAATTTCAGGTAACAGGTTTCGTTGGTAAGGATGCAGAGATCCGCAGTTTTGAAAACGCAGCAGTAGCTCGTTTCTCACTCGCAGTAAGCCATGGCCAGAAGAATGGCGAGTCAACAACCTATACGACTGCATTCCTGCAGACAGAGATCTGGCGTAAGTCATCGGACAGTAAGACATTCAACCTTCTCAAGAAGGGAAATCACATAACCATCGAGGGTTATTTCAAACCTGAGGAATGGACAGATGCCGAGTCTGGCACCAAGCGTCATCATCTCATCCTTGTAGCCACCAAGGCATATTTCGCCCAGGATAAGCCTGAAGCTGATAAGGAAAAACAGGAAAAGGAGGCCTAAGCCTCCCTTCCTATTTTGAGAAGCGGCCTTCGGGTCGCTTTCTCTATATTAATACTGTTATACCTTCTCCGGCTGACCATGTTGTGGCTTCTGATGCTGGAATCCATTCTGATGCTGATGCATCTTGTTGCCCTTGTGCATCTTCTGACCGTAGCCCTTGTGATGCTTGCCATGAGGCTGTTGCATTGCCAGGTGATCATTGACCTTCTCGACGTACTTTACATAGGTCTTTGTTCCCATAATGTCCTGCATGTCCTTGCGATACTTCTCATTGATAGCCTGCATCTTTGCACGATGCTCCCCCTTATGCGGAGCCTTCTTTGCCATAGGCTGCTGACCAGGAGCTGCATGATGCTTCATGCCATGATTAGCCTTCTTGCCTGCTTTTGGCTGATGTTGAGCGCGGAGAGCTTTCATCTCCTCCTGCTTCTTAACCTTGAGGTTAGCGATCTGCTGGACTTTCTTATCGCTCAGACCCATCTGGCCGACGATCTCCATATTGATGATTGGGTCAACCATCTCGTGATGAGGCTTATTCATGTGACCCTTCTGTACGTTGTTATCCTTAGCCATGGCGGTCATGGCGGTCATTGCGAGGCAGAGAACTGCGAACATTGTCTTCTTCATAATAGTAAATGTTTAATTTGTTCGACATTAGTTTCAGAAAGCGTTCCGAGTACCGGTTTCCTCCTGCTTTCTGTCTTTAAGACGATGCACGTCATTGTACGTTTATTTGGAAGTTTGTGTTTTTGAGATACTTTCACAAAACACGTTTTTATTTGTTAAACATCAATTTTCGATTTAAACCAAAA